>JAGGTZ010000012.1 GCA_021158805.1 Thermoproteota archaeon
ACTATTAATGGCCAAATTCACATTTTCGGGAGCTATGCCTAAATTCTTCAGTATGTTAATGAGGAGGCCCTTAATATTCGGAACTAATGTGTTTTCTATTGTTTCTAAGCCCAGGATCCCCTCTTTGTACTTATTGAAAGATATTCTCCAAGAATCTCCCTCTTTAGAGAGAATAGGTACAAGTCCAATCCTCGCAGCGATCAAAGAAATTTCGAGGGATATTCTCTCTGGTAAAGCAGGGAGACATAGTTTCTCTCCGATCTCCTCCGCATGGGACATAATGCCTTTAATGAAAAAGAAAGCAGTATCCCTACTCCCATATAGTATCCAATGAGGAATTTGTCTCTCTGGTATTGGGCTCCCTAACAGCCTTAGTATCTCGCATGATGCTTTTCCCTTGGGTCGTATATTTACTTCTAACTCATTAGGTGACACAGAGAACTGGATATTTATGATATTTCGTAGACGATGAGCGATCTGAGTTATATCCCCTATAGCCTCTGGCCTCAATCTAAGCCGGAACTTACCCCCTACAAAGTCGCTGGGCAGGAGCAGCCCATAGAGATAGGACAGGATCCTCACATAAGGGCTTACTTCGGCTGCGTCGGCCTCATAAGTTCCGATCGTGGCAACGTAATCTCCCTCGCTTAACTCCTTAGCGCTCTTAAATGTAAGCCTGCCGCTTCTGTCCAAGACTAGAAAAGGGTGAGTCTCTGTTACATCTATAGAGAAACCTCTACCGGTCTCTATCCTATATACATAGCCACTATACCTCCTTTTTGCAATAGCTACGGTATCATACCACTTAATTGCTCCCTCTCTTCCTAATGAGAGGATCTTCACGTCAGATAATCTAATTAGGACACCATCTTCCAACGGTAAGCATCTATGTCCATTAGCTAGCTGGCCTATCCTGACGACTCCCTTGTTTGATATAAGCAAGGAGTCTTCCGTTATGCATTTGGCTACGCCCGGATCTCCCACCATGAGTATATTTATCTCTCCCCTCACCTTAGTCCCATCAGCCAAGACCTTAGAGGTACCGCCAAAGAGAGCATAGGCTATAGCTCTCTTGACCTCATCCCATCCATAAATCGAAGGCGCTATAGATCTAACTATGAGATCCTCTAGATCCTCTCTGGATGCTAGCTTCCATATATCCTCTTCATCCTCGGGTGTGATCTCTAGCTTCTCATAAATCCTGTTTGGTACCTCTATATGTACTATCTCTAAATATCTCCTATAAATAGGGCCTTCTGACCTCCTTTCCTCTCTTCTGGCCGGTTTTATCCTTATTATACCGACTACTTTAACTCTATCACCTGGCTTGGCCTCATCAACGAGATCATCAAGTAGGATACCATCTATGTGCTCCGGCATCATTCCGGGTGGGAGATCCTCCGGTCTTTCCTGTATCCTGATGGACCTCCATCTCACGAACTCACTCAGTTCATGGTTAAACTTCATGGGGGCACCACATATTGGGCACCTTTCCGGAGGTCTAAGCTTGCCCCCGATTACCTCTACAGTTACTACCTCTCCACAATCCACGTTAGAGCAAATATAGATGGCTTTCTCAAGTTTATCATAGATATCGGACACTCTAGTTATTATCCCTTCGATCTCTACAAGCCTACCTATCGAGAACTTGGTCACATCTCTGAGGGATGTCTTAGTTGGAATGTTGTAAAACCTTACATGAAAGTCTCCCTCACTATATATCCTGAACTTATCCTCCCTGATAAGATCTCCAAGGAGTTCGTTCACAAGATCTTTAAGTGCCCTAGAGGCGGCATCTATGTGGAGTGTAGGGTGAATTATCACATCCTCCGCTATTTCTCTCATCTTTTCATTAAAATTGTAAAGATGATTCCAATCTATGCTTAAAGATCTTTTCTGATCTTCTATCATTGAGGCTAATGCTTTTCTGTACTTGGGATCTCCCGAATCATCCTCATAAAACTGGATGAACTCCCTATAACCCTCCACAAGCTCATCAAATGATAAAGTTAGGCCCTTTTCCGCCATTACTCACCCTCTTTTAACTCCAGAAATGCTTCTACCCACCTGCCAATATACCTCCTCAGTGTATTATATAGTACTAACTCTTCGGGCAATAAGTTCTTAGGAGCTCCTCTCGAGGAATCTAACCTTATAGAGGCCTTTAAATACATCAGTATCTTTCCAACCCTCCTGTTGACTAAATCAATAGCGTCCCTCTTAACTAAGGAATCATCAGATGATTTGAGGAGTTCCCTTATCAAGGAATAAGTATAGGGAGGAAGTTTGGTCAGGGTAACTGACATCTTTTCTTTGTATAGATACTCGCTCACTTTCTTAGGGCTTATCTCCTCTACTTCCACTTTCCCTTCCTCTTGTAAAATATCGGCCATCCACTTAGGTATCTCGGTCTCTACTCCCTTGAAGATCTTAATCCCTAGCTTATCTAGCGATAAGTCTTCCTTAGGAATGACCTTAACTGGATAGAGTTTTGAGAGAATATACGAAGTTCTCTTAGATATCACTAGGGGCACCCTAAGTATTGGGGAAAGCATGTTAAATAAGTGCGACCAAGATGTCATGTGATGCTAAGAAAAGGTTCTCCTGTGAGGAGAGTGGCCATAATATACAATGAAGGTAGTGAAAGAACGATTAAACTCTACAAGAAACTAAGTAAAGAGATCTCCTCGATCGGAATTGAGATAGTAGATCTAAACTCTGCACCTGATATCTTAATTGTAATTGGAGGAGATGGTACACTTCTCAGGGCTTTTCATCAAGTAACTGGCGAAATCCCTATATTAGGCGTAAAGGATGGGACGTACGGAACCCTACTCGAAGTAGATCCGGATAAAATAAAGTATGTTCCACAAATGCTGAAAGAAGGAACCTATTGGTTAGAGGAGGCTGGAGCTATAGAGGTAATAGGACGAACAAGACTCATAGCTCTAAATGAATTCCTCATAAGAAGTGGTAAACTCGGAAAATCTTCACGACTGGGAGTTGCCGTTGATGGAGTACCTATCAGCGAGTGTATATGCGATGGACTTATAGTATCAACTCCCATGGGCTCTCTTGCTTACTCTCTTGCATCGGGCGGACCTTTAGTAGATCCTAGAGTAGATGTAATGGTAATTTCATATGTAGCTGCTTGGCCACCCAGCTTAACTCCTTCAGTAAACACGTTTGTAGTCCCTAGCGACTCTGAAATAGAGATATGGTCATCTACAAAAACAATGTATGTAATTGCAGACGGCCTCTCTCCTATGAGGATTTTAGCACCGGTTAAGGTAACCTCCTCTAAGAGAAGAAAAGCCATTTTTGTTAGGGTCTCTCCAAATCCAGTAGACTTCTACAGAAGAATAGTTAGGAGGATGGTACCTAGAAGACTCACTGGAATAATGGATTATGTAGATACGGGTACAACACTTCGAAAATAACCTTTAAATTTCTAGATATGATCTAGACTGGGGGCGGGGGTGGCCGAGCCAGGTCAAAGGCGGCGGACTCAAGATCCGCTCCCTCAGGGGTGCGTGGGTTCAAATCCCACCCCCCGCACTATCATTTAATCATATACCCAGCTATTCTTTAAGGATCTCCCTCAATACGGGATTGAGTTCTACTATCTTGGTTTTGCCTGAAGAGGTCCTTCTTATCACTCCTAAGGAATCTAGCCTCTTAAGTACCCTAGAAACCTTACTTTTAGAGAATCCTGTCATTTCAGGTAGATCTTTTTGCTCCATTCTCCCTCCGCTATCTGCTAATATCTTCACAATACTACTCTCATCTCTATCCAGCCTTTCCAGAAGATCTCTATACTCCTGTATCTGCTCCTCGCTTAATTCCTCAGCCTCCTGTGCAGGAAGTGACCATGATTCCTTACTTATCACTTTTCTTGATAGGAATCTCCATGATAATAGTAGAGTTGAAACCCCTGTAGCAATATTGGATAGCAACAGTATTAGAGCGAACTCCATGAGGGGGAAACTACCCTCATTACCAGTTTGAGATAGACTTGTCTGATTCACTTCTTCTGGTGGTTTAATGACTGTTCTTACCTCTTCTGTTAATCTAAACTCCATGAAAAATTCCCATCCTAGCCCTGTAGGCTTTCCAAAA
>JAGGTZ010000019.1 GCA_021158805.1 Thermoproteota archaeon
ATAATAGTAGATATGCATGAGAAAGAGAAGAAGGCCCTAATAAAGTGCTTCAATTGTGGCCTCGTTGAAGAGATGAGCCTGAGATCAGGAGACACTAAGGTTGATGTTTACACTAGGTTCTTCGATGCATACGTAGAGAGGACAGAGGGCGGCTAGCCCTCTCCTATTACCTCTGGTACGAATTTGGGCTCCTCAATTATCTCAGTTTGCTCGTAAGCCTTTCTCAATGCCTTTAAGTTCGTCTCTTTGAGTCTCTTCAGCATTGTACTAACGGATTCCTCAGCACTCTCTAATCTAATGACATTGGTTGCTTTAACTAAGGCCCCGACCATTGCCGAGTTGGGAACCGGGAGGCCCGCAACCTCTAATCCCAAATCTATGGATATACCAGTAGCATTTACAACTGCGAGCTTCTTCACCCTCTTAGGGAGGAATATCTTATCGGGATCCTCGTGAGTATTCGCCACAACGATTGTCTTCGGGGTAACTCCCCTCCAAGCTACCTCCAAACCTAAGAACATGGGATCTAGCATTACCAATATATCTGGCTCATATATCTGGCTCCTAAGCCTTACCGGCTGTTTCGATATCCTAGTGAAGGCCATTACTGGCGCGCCCCTTCTCTCAGCTCCGAAGAAGGGAAATGCTTGGGACCACTTCCCTTCTAAGAAAGCGGCCTTAGCGACAATCCTAGAGGCCATAACAGCCCCTTGGCCACCTCTACCATGCCACCTAATCTCTATCAGGTCATCCCTCAACTCAGTTCCCTAGATGTTAGGGGTGTAAACTTTTTAAAACCGTATTGCAACTGAACCTGATGCATACGTTCCCTTTTAGGGGGTGCTTATTTGGTAGAGTCTAGGAATAGTTCTGACGATATTATTGTTAAGGAGAAATCTTCTCCCTCTAAGCGGAGAAAGGCTTCTAAATCCTCTTCTACTGGCAAGAAGCGGTCCGTGACAAAGAAGAAGGCTGCAAAGAAGGTTAAAGCTGCCAAAAAAGCCAAGAAAGTAATAAAGTACGATCCTACAGAGCATTTCATGGTACCTAAGCATGAGATAGTTGATGAAAAGGAAAAAGAGATGTTAGTGAAGAAATACGGGACCTTAGATCGCTTCCCCAAGATACTATTGACTGATCCTATAGTTGAAAAGTTGGGCGCTAAAGAAGGTGACCTCATCCGCATTTATAGGGAGGAAGGTATTTACTACAGGTACGTTGTTGGTCCAGGTGGATTTTGATTATGGAGGGTGAATTGGTTTGGGTGATAATGTTAATCTAAATGTGGACTTTTACCCTATTGTTAAGGCGTATTTCAAGGAGAGGAAACTCTCTGATGTTCAAATAGAATCATTCAACCGGTTCTTAGAAAGAGGAATCCAAGAGGTAGTCGATGCATTCAAGGAGCTTGAACTTGTTGAGAATTACAAGATGGTGCTCAGCAAGGTATACATAGGAAGGCCCGAGGTTGAGGAATACGATGGATCCGTACTACCTGCCATGCCAAATGAGATAAGGTTAAGGAACGCCAATTACCTCGCTCCTGTTGAACTTGAGATAAAGATCTACTCGGGCGGCATGGAGTTGAAAAGCGAGAGGGTAAGGATAGGCCATATTCCTATAATGGTTAGATCGAAGGGATGTTATCTCTATGGATTGGATGAGAAGGGGCTCATAGAGAAGGGTGAGGACCCAAGAGATCCCGGGGGATACTTCATTATTAATGGCTCTGAAAGAGTGCTCGTCATCAGGGATGATATCGCTCCCAATAGGGTAATAGTGGAGCAAACTACAGCTGAAAACAAGCCCTACTCACATGTGGCCCAAATAGTGTCAGCTAAGGCTGGATTGAGGACAAGGATCTACTTGGAGTACTACATGAGGGATGGAACCATAAAGGCATCAGCTGGAGCTATAAGAGGAGTTCCCGTAGCCATGTTGCTGAAGGCACTTGGGCTTGAAAGAGATGAGGATATAGTAGATGCCATCTCATCTGATGAAGAGATAAGGAACGAATTCCTGTACAGCCTCGATGATGTCCAGAGGAGAGCAGAAGAAGAAGGTACAATGGGTATGTTGACCCAAGAGGAGGCCCTAGATTACATAGGCAGGAGGTTAGTACAGGCAGTTCCAAAAGCAGATAGAATTAGGTATGCTAAGGAATACCTCAAGAACAATTTTCTCCCCCACATAGGAAATAGCGAGGAAGATAACATAGTAAAGGCCTATTTCCTAGCTAAAATGATAGAAAAGCTCCTTAAGGTAGTTAGAGGTAAGATAGATCCTGATGATAAAGATCATTTCTCCAACAAGAGGCTTAGACTGGCAGGAACTCTTATGCAGGAGGTCTTTAGGGATGCCTTCTACCAGCTAGTTAGGAGGCTTAAAGAGAAGGCTGATGAGCAACTAAGCAGCGGTGTCTACGATCTGGATGTAAGAAGGATACTCACTAGCCAGAAGATGATAACACAGAGGATACTCAGGGCTGTAGCTACTGGCGCCTGGCCCGGTGGAGATCTCGGCGTAAGCCAGAACTTGGAGAGGACGAATTACATAGCTACATTACACCATCTCAGGAGGGTTAACTCCCCACTCCCGGCCGGTCTCCCACTACATGAGGCTAGACAGATACACGGAACGTCTATAGGAAGGCTATGTCCTCTAGAAACACCAGAGGGAACTAACGTAGGGCTTGTGAGGAGTCTAGCTGTATTCAGCGATGTGACATTCGGAGCAGATCCTGAGCCCATAATAGAGATGATACTGGACTGGGGAGCTAAACCCGCTGCTAAGGCCACTCCTAAGGAGGCCGGTTCCCTAACCCCCATATATGTAGATGGCAAGCTTATCGCGTTCACAGATAAGCCAGATGAACTAATATCCTTCCTTAAGGAAAGGAGACAGGAGCTAGATCCTGAGGTGAACTTCACATATAATAGGGAGGTTAACGCGGTCTACATAAATGCCGATGCTGGGAGGATGAGAAGGCCGCTTATCCCTGTAGATAAGATAGAGGAGGCAATAAAACTCCTACCGGAAGTTGAGGCCGGCAACTTAAGTTTCTCCGATCTAGTTAGAATGGGGGTAGTAGAACTTGTAGATGTGGATGAGGAGGAATCTGCCGTAATAGCCTACAGCTTAGATCAGATAACCGATAAACATACTCATCTAGACTTCGCTCCTTATGCGATGTTCGGTGTAGCGGCTTCTCAGATACCTTATGCCGAGCATAACAACATTCCAAGGGACATTATAGGAGCTAATATGGTCAGGCAGGGACTGGGCGAGTATGTAGCTAATTGGAGGTTAAGGTTTGATAGCAGGGCTTTCATGATGTTCTATCCACAGAGACCAATAGTGAGGACTAGGGGTTCTGAAATAACTGGTTATGATTATAGGCCCTCTGGGCAAAACCTAGTTGTCGCCCTAATACCCATGGATGGCTATAACATGGATGATGCACTAGTCATGTCTAGGGGAGCTATAGACAGAGGGGCGGCCAGGGCCGTTTTCTTCAGAACATATGAAACCGAGGCTAGAAGACAAGCTATAGTAGAGGGAGATAGATTTGAGAACCCGCTACCCCTCAAGAAAGTGTCCGGTAAGAAAGAAGAGATGTACTACCAAAAACTAGGAGAGGATGGGATAGTCGATCCTGAGACCTATGTTGAGGGAGGAGATGTCCTTATAGGAAAAACAAGCCCGCCTAGGTTCTCTCCCGAGCTATCAATAGGAGGTAGCTACCAGTACACATTCGAGCGTAGAGATACATCGATCTCCATGAGGGCATGGGAGAAGGGAGTGGTAACCGATGTGCTGCTCGCAACTAAGACTGGTGGCGAGAAGCTCGTCAGGGTAAAGGTCAGGGATACCAGACCTCCAGAGCTCGGGGATAAGTTCGCTACAAGGCATGGTCAGAAAGGGGTGTTAGGGATGATATACAGGCAGGAGGATATGCCCTTCACCTCCGACGGCATAGTCCCCGATATCATACTAGATCCCCATGCAATCCCATCAAGAATGACCATAGGTCAGCTGTACGAGATACTAGCAGGAAAAGTAGGTGCTTTAGAGGGCAGATTTGTCGATGGGACCCCATTCATGTCGGAACCTATTGAGGATCTAATGGAAGCTCTGAAGAAACTGGGCTTCGAGTATGGCGGTGAAGAGATAATGTACGATGGAAGGACGGGTAGGATGGTGAAGGCCCCAATATTCATCGGGATCAGTTATTATCAGAGACTGAAACATATGGTCAGGGACAAGATCCATGCTAGGGCAAGAGGCCAAATGCAGCTTCTTACAAGGCAGCCAGTGGAGGGCAGAGCTAGAGGAGGAGGTCTAAGGCTTGGAGAGATGGAGGGCGAGGTCCTCATATCTCATGGTGCAGCCTCGGTGATACGAGATAGGTACGTAGAGCAGTCTGACAAGACGATAGTGTATGTATGTAAGAACTGTGGAACAGTGGCCTTCTTCAACCAGAGGACTAGTGAGTTCTTCTGCCCTAGATGTCAATCGTCAGTAGAGGTGAAGCCTTTGATAACAAGCCATGCGTCTAAGCTGTTCGTAGATGAGCTGACTAGCGGACATGTAGACGTTAGATTGGATGTAAAGGAGGAGGTGTGAGCCAAAGGGGGGGTGTTATCATGGCCTTGATATGGGAACCAGTCTCTGACGAAGAAGCGATTCCATATAGCCTAAGGCGGATTAAGTTCGGATTGATTTCACCTACAGATGCGAGAAAGATAGGCTTCATAGAGATAACAGAGCCTACAGCCTACGATGAGGGAGGTCTACCGGTACAGGGAGGGGTCCTCGATCCAAGGCTTGGTACGATAAATCCAAGGAAGAGATGTCCTATTTGCGGTAACTACCCGAAGAACTGTCCAGGGCACTTCGGGCGAATTGAGTTAGCCATGCCAGTAGTTCATATCGGCTATGTAAAGCGGATAAAGGATGTACTTAATACCGTATGCCATAAATGCGGAAAGGTCCTCCTTCCTGAGGATGAGAGATCTAGATACATAAAGCTTGCAAAGGAGAAATTGGAGAGGGATCCATACAGAAAGGTAGACGATGCGCTAGTTAAAGTTGTGAGGGAAGAGGTTAAGAAGTTAGCGAAGAAGCAGAAGAAGTGTCCCCACTGTGGGGCCCCAATTCAAAGGGTAGAGCTCGAGGAGGTTTACAAGTTTATAGTGAAAGAACCCGAGCCAAGAAGGCTTTGGCCTACTGAGATAAGAGATATACTGGAAAGGATAAGTGATGATGATTCCTTGCTTGTTGGATTTAATCCTGAGAGGGCCAGACCTGAATGGACTGTTTTAACAGTCCTATTAGTTCCTCCCCTCCCGGTAAGGCCCTCTATCTATCTGGAAACTGGAGAGAGATCTGAAGATGATTTAACTCACATTTTAGTGGAGATTTTGAAGGCAAACAGAAAACTTCACAATTCAAAGAAGCTAGGAGCGCCAAGCAGTATGGTAGAAAGCGAGTGGGACCTCCTACAGTATTGGGTAAGTGTATTCTTCAACAATGCTGTAGCTAACATGCCGGTAGCGACCCAAAAAGGGACTAGGAGGCCCTTGAAGTCACTATTCCAGAGGTTAGAAGGTAAGGAAGGCAGGCTTAGGAAGAACCTAATCGGGAAGAGGGTTAACTTCTCCAGTAGGACTGTTATCTCCCCTGATCCCATGATAGACATAGATGAAGTAGGCGTCCCAGTTGAGATAGCCATGGTCCTAACGGTTCCAGAGTATGTGAACGAGAACAACATCGAAAAGCTGAAAGATCTCATTATGAGAGGGCCTGACGCTCACCCAGGGGCTAATACCGTGAGGAAAGGTGGGATAACTCCAATAAGTCTTAAGGTCATACAGAGAAAGGGTAAGGAGGCGCTTAAGGAGATAGCTGATCAGCTAGAGCCAGGAGATGTTGTAGAGAGGCACCTAATGGATGGTGATTACGTAATCTTCAATAGGCAACCTTCCTTACATAAGCTCTCCATGCTAGGACATAGAGTTAAGGTGCTCCCGGGAGCTACGTTTAGGCTTCATCCATCTGTATGTGTACCATACAATGCTGACTTCGATGGAGATGAGATGAACCTTCATGCCCCACAGATACTGGATGGGGCCATAGAGGCAAAGGAGCTAATGGGTGTAAAGAAGAACATGCTTTCACCTAGGACGGGAGGTTCCATAATAGGAGCGAGACAGGATTTCATCACGGTTCTTTACCTGATAACGAAGAAAGATTCTCTCTTTGATAAGTCTGAGGCCACCAGGATACTTGCTAGGGCAGGAATAACGGAACTCCCTGAGCCAGCAATAAAGAAGCCTAAGAAGCTTTGGACCGGAAAGCAACTCATATCGGTGCTCTTCCCGAAGGACTTAGACTTCGAATCTACTGCTAAGTCCGCAAAAGGAGTTGAGTGCGTAGACCCCTCCTGTCCTGGAGATGGGTATGTCCTCATAAGATCAGGGAAGCTGCTCTCAGGTGTCCTTGATGATGATATAGTAGGCACTCTCGTCAAAGGTAAGTTAACAATTATAGATGTCTTAATAAGAGACTACGGAAATGATGTTGCTGCTGACTTCCTGAATAAGTTACTTAAGATAGCCGCTAAGGAGGTCATGCTCTATGGCATTACCACATCTCCTAAAGAACTAATGATGCCTAAGGAGGCTTATAAGGAAATTGATGGCATCTACTCCAGTCTGAAAGAGGAAGTAATGAGGATAATTGAAAGTAGACCAATAGTTAGGAAAGCGGCAATATATAGGACGAAGGAGGAGCTATTAAGGTTAATGAGAGAGGAGCAGATGCTTGAGTTCGACATAGTGCAGACCATAGATAGTTTCTGGAGTAAAGTAAGCGATATAGTCTCCAAATATCTAGATCCTAAGTCTAATGTATCTATAATGGCAAAGACTGGAGCGAGAGGATCAGTGGCGAACCTATCCCAGGTGATGGGACAAGTAGGCCAGCAGAAGATAAAGACTAGAATAGGCTTCGTGTTAACTAGTGGTAGACCGAGAAAGGGTTATAGGGACAGAGTCCTCTCATATTTCCAGAAGAATGACCTGAGCCTAGAAGCTAGAGGGTTCGTTAGGAGCAGCTATGTAGTCGGCCTCAATCCAGCCGAGTTCATATTCCATGCAATGTCAAGCAGGGAATCACTGATAGACAAGGGTAGAAGGACTGAGGACAGTGGATACTTCTATAGAAGAGTTGCTAACTCGCTTAAAGATGTCTACGTATCTTACGATGAGACAGTCAGGGATTCGCTAGGTAATATACTACAATTTAGATTTGGAGGGGACGGTTACGATCCCACTAAATTGTTTAGGGATGAGCCAGTTAATATAAAAAGAATTATAGAGAAGCACGTAAAGACGAAAAGAAAGAGAGGTGTATCAAGGAATAAGATAGAAGAAGCCGTTAGGAAAGCTGGATTACCTGAAAGCTTGGTGAACAAGATTTATGATGCCAAGCCTAGGGAAAACGAGTTAAATGCAATAATAGAGGACCTAGTCAAGGGGTTTGAGAAGGCTAAGGTTGAGGTACTTACGCCCATAGGATTGATAAGTGCCCAGAGTATAGCTGAGCCTACTACCCAGATGGTCCTTAGGACATTCCACGCTCCTGGCCTGCTTGCACTCGATGTAACCCATGGAGTGGAGAGATTCAAAGAACTGGTGTTCTATGCGTCTACTAGCACACCAACTATGGAGATCTACCTGAAGCCTGAGTGCATGGAGGATGAGCTCAAGGTAAGGAAGGTATTGAGGAGTATAAGGGAGCTGAGGATAAGGGACCTGATAGAGGAATACGCTATTGATAACTTCAACTACTTACTCATACTGAAGCCTGATATGAAGGCTCTAGAACTAAATCTAATAACTCTCGACAAGTTTGTAGGCTATATCAGGACGGCGGTAAAGAACATGAAGGGAGAGGTCCGTGTAGAGGGCGATAAGGTTATTGTAGAACTATCCGAAGCCACTAAGAAGGACAAACCCTTACAGACCCTGAGATCGTGGTCTTATAGAATTCTAGATAGGCTAGTCTCTGGTATAAAGGGAATAAAGAGGGCCTGGGTTGAGACCATCGAGGTAGATGGGAGGAAAGAATACGTAATCAGGACATCTGGCTCTAACCTTAAGGAGGTACTCAATCTGTCCTGCGTAGATGCAACAAGAACTATAACGAATGATTGTAGGGAGATAGAGAGAGTGTTAGGAATAGAAGCGGCAAGGAATTGCATATTCAAGGAATTGGCTAGGATACTTGAAGAGCAAGGTCTCGAAGTTGACAGGAGGTACATATCCCTCGTAGCGGATACCATGACATATACGGGAAGGATAGAGGCTATAAGACTTCAAGCAGCTGGAGTAGCGTCTGGATTCTTTAGCCAGATGAAGACTCCCCTAAGTAAGATGGCTTTTGAATGGACGTATCATGTAATTTTAAATACTGCCAGACATGGAGAGGATAACCCAATAGTAGGTCCTCTAGATTCTCTGATAATGGGACAGACTCCTCCAATAGGAACCGGCAGGGTATCCATAAGATGGGATTTAAATTCCCTATTGGGGAAAGAATGGTGATGGATCATGAGTAGCGAGATAGATTCCGAGCTATATTTGGCCCTCAAGTCAGGTGATGTGATATTAGGAGCAAATCGCGTAATAAAGCAATTAAAAAGTGGAAGCAATCCGAAGTTAATAGTGATGTCTAACAACGTACCACCAGATATGAAAATCCAGGTAGAGTATCTGGCGAAGTTAGCTAATGTCCCGATCTTCTACTATCCAGGGAAATCTATAGATCTTGGAAGAGCTTTCAAGAAACCCTTCTTCGTTTCTATTGCGGCTATAATGGAAGAGGGAGAATCAAGGATCCTAGAGGTGATTAAAGCTCCATGATCTCCGGGAGGGTTGGCAATTCCCACTAGAAAGGTAATCATAACCCCTGAACAATTCCGTTATATAAGGCTCTTCCACGACATGCTAGGAGTTAAACCAAAGGATGTCGTAGAGGACAACGAGGAGAATAGGCTAATATTCGTGGTGGAGAGGGGAGATCTTGGGAGGGCAGTGGGCAGAGGGGGGAGAAAGCTTAAGACGATGAAGAAGCTACTAAGAGGAGATTTAGACAAGAATATAGAGGTCGTCGAGTTTGATGATACGCCAGAAGGGTTTATACAAAACCTCCTCAGCCCAGCGAGAGTCCCAGTAATAAGGATAACTAAGCAAAACAATGAGACTATTGCTATAGCTTACGTCGTCGAGCAGGATAAAAGTGTAGCCATAGGTAAGAATGGTAGGCGGATAAAGAGGGCAAGACTTCTCGCTAAGAGGTGGTATGACATAGACAACATTAAAATAGCCACATGGACTAACTCTATCTCGTAGGTGGTAACATGGGAAAGAAATCCCCACTAGGTCTATACGCAGCTAGAGGTCTACATGAGAAATATAAAGAGAAGAGACTCCATAGCTGGAAATTCAGGAGGAGGCTTTACAGGCTCAAGGAGAGGTTCGATCCCCTAGAGGGAGCTCCTATGGCGAGAGGCATAGTACTTGAAAAGGTCGGATTAGAAGCTAGGCAGCCTCACTCTGGACTAAGAAAGGCAGTTAAAGTACAGTTAGCTAAGAATGGAGTTATAGTTACCGCATTTGCTCCAGGAGACGGCGCTCTCAATGTGATAAATGAGCATGATGAGGTGGTAATCGAGGGAATAGGGGGTTCAAGGGGTAGGTCGATGGGAGATATACCGGGAGTCAGGTACAAGGTAATTAAAGTTAATGGAGTTTCCTTGCAGGCCATCTTGCAAGGAAAGAGGGAGAAACCTAGTAGGTGATCTTATGAGTAATGCTGAGGAGAAGGGAGGAGAAATAAAGCTATTTGGTAAGTGGAGCTATGAGGGTGTGGAGGTAAAGAATGTAGCTCTTAAGGGGGTTATATCCCTTAAGCCCGTCTACCTACCACATACAGGAGGTAGGCATGAGCATAAGAGATTTGGAAAACTCGAGATCCCAATAGTGGAGAGGCTAGTTAATAGATTGATGGGACAGGCTATTAATGCGGGTAGCAAGAAGGACCACGTTAACAGCAAGAATGCTGGCAAGAAGCTCAAGGCCTTGAGAACAGTTAAGTATGCCTTTGAGATAATAGAGCTTAGAACTGGAAGAAACCCGATTCAGGTATTCATAGATGCAATAGAGAACTCTATAATAAGGGAAGAGGTAACCAGAATCATGTATGGAGGAGTAAGCTACTTCCATGCGGTGGACACATCGCCTAGCAGGATGGTAGACCTAGCGATTAGACATATAGCTCAGGGAGCAGCTATGAAGGCGTTCAGAAGCCCAAGAAGCTTAGCAGAGGCCCTTGCAGACGAGATCATAGCAGCAGCTCAATACGATAGGAATAAGAGCTTTGCAATAAGAAGAAAGGAAGAGATAGAAAGAATAGCTCTGAGCAGTAGGTAATCATCATTGTAGCTTTTATATTATGGTAAGGGGAGGATAGGTGATGGATCATGAGTAGGGAATTGCCTATATCTCACCTAAAGAAGGCTCACGGTGCCGAGATAACTGTTCGTCTTAAGAATGGAAATGAGATAAAAGGAAAACTCCTTGTTTACGATGATATGATGAACTTGGTGCTAGATTCGGCTAAGGAGCTAGACCCTGAGACTAAAGAGGTTAGGAGGAACATGGGAACTCTCTTCATAAGGGGGAATAACGTCCTTTTCATAACGTTAGAGTGACATTTTACTCTACTGTGACACTCTTAGCTAGGTTCCTAGGTTTATCTGGGTTCCTATTTAGCGATACAGCTGTATAGTATGCTATTAATTGAAGCGGGACTGCATAGATAAGGGGTGATAACAGCTCCCCCACACTACTGTCTGTTGTTATCGCAAAGTCGGTTGGGACATCCACATTGTCGGGCTGGACGGTTATCGTTAAAGCTCCCCTAGATTTTACCTCCATTAGGTTGTAGATTATCTTTCTCCTGAGATCCTCGTCATATGGGACGAGTACTATAGCAGGAACACCCTCCTCTATTAAGGCGAGAGGACCATGTTTGTACTCTCCGGCTGGGTAGCCCTCGGCATGTATGTAGCTTATCTCTTTCAGTTTAAGAGCACCTTCTAGAGCTGTTGGAAAGTTGATGCCCCTACCTAGGAAAAATGCGTTCTTTTTGTGCTTAATGCGCTCACTAATATCCTTAGAGCGTCTTTTAAACTCATCAAGTTGGCCGTTAAGTATCTTAGACACGCTAAGAAGGGACCTTTCAGTGTTTTCCCTGATCTTACCTTCGTTGAGATCTTTCATTATGGAAGATATTAGGTATAGGACAGCAATTTGAGCTGTAAACGTTTTAGTAGCTGCTACGCCCACCTCTGGACCAGCTTGTATATAGGCAACTTCATCCGATAGCCTAGTTAACGTACTCCCCGGTACGTTGACTAGTGATAATACCCTCGTGCCCCGTGACCTTGCGATCCTAACTGCCTCTAGTACATCTGCTGTTTCCCCTGATTGACTTATGGCAAGCACAATATCCCCTTTCCTGAGATGATGAGACCACTCTTGGAATTCGGAGGCGATTATAACCTCAGATCTAACCGAGAGCATTTTAGAGAACAGGTACTTCCCTATGAGACCTGCATGATACGAGGTACCAGCTGCAACTATAGATAGGCTCCCATCCCTTAAGTACCCAAAGAGAGCTTCGGCGAACTTACGGTAGTAGTTCAAGTTTTCTGCGATCTTTCTTATGATATTAGGCTGTTCATGTATTTCCTTAAGCATGAAGTGCTCATAGCTTCCTCTGCTGAGTAATTCGGGGGACCATTCTATTAGCTCTATACCCCTCTCAACACTCAAAGCCTCTCCAGTTGATGTAAGATGGCACACCTTAACAGTATCAGGCGTTACTAGGGCTATATCGCCATCTTCAAGGAATATAAATCTATTAGTCTTATGTAGGAGAGCTGCTACGTCAGAAGCACAATAATTCTCGCCATTACCCAGACCAACAACTAAGGGGCTTTTATTCCTAGCGACTAAGAGCGCATTATACCCTTGAATTATGGCAGCTACCGCATAGCTTCCCTTAAGAGACATGACTGTCTTCACGAATGCCTCTACGATGTCCCCATGCAGCGTTATGTTTTCTTCTATCAGATGAGCTATTACCTCGCTATCGGTATCGGATGAGAACCTATGTCCCTTAGCCATTAGACGATCCCTTAATTTCTCAAAATCATCGAGAGTCCCATTATGAACCACTGCTACCCTTCTGTCACAGGATAATAATGGGTGGGCGTTTTGTTCACTTACCTCGCCATGAGTTGCCCATCTGGTGTGTCCTATACCAGTGCTACCGTCTTTAATCTCATCTAGAGCCCTTGAAACCACTTCGCTTATGGTTCCGACACCTTTTATCACTTCTATTCCCTTATCGGTAAGTATGGCGATTCCAGCTGAATCATACCCCCTATACTCCAGTTTTGTAAGGGATGAAATTAGATCCTTTAGTACGCCTGCCCCTTTCTTGCTTGTAATCCCAACAATACCGCACAACTCTGACACCTATCTACTCTGCCTTCCTCAGTAGAGATTTCCATTTTCTCAAAATAACGGTTACACCTGAAATCATTGTAATGAACATTAATGATGATGTTATGGCTGATAGGAGCTTAGCCTCCTCTAAGGTCTTTTCTCTGATGGACTTTATGTAGTATTCAATAGAGTCTAGTTCAGATGTCACATTTAGATATATCTGAGTAATATTCTCCTTAGTTGAGCTGTTTATTAACTCAGATACCTTCTCTAGCCTCTTCTCTATGCTTCTTAAATCGGTCTGATTGACTATATCCCTCACTTTGTCGAATTCCTCAACTACTTTAGAGTACCTCCTCCTCATAACCCCTTTGTAAGATTCTACTATGGAGCCGATAACTTCACCCATCATCTCTTTAGATTGATTTAGCGTCTCGATACCTCTGATTACATCTGAGTAAGATAATTCGGATTTATTTAAGAGTTTAGAAACTTCCCTGATTTTGGAGTCGATTAAAGCCATCTTTAGTAAGGTATCTTCTCTCAGAGCTACTGAATTGTTAACAGCACTCTCGTAGATGTCTTGGAGTTCAGCCCTAATACCCCTCACCTCATTAAGCATTTTAATAATCTCGTCCTTTCCATACCCACTTATTACCTTGACAGGTCTCCTAACAACTACATTGAACTTCTTGTCGACGCAACCCACCTCATAACATAAGCTGACCATGAAGGAGCGATTCCCCTCTTTCTTCATGGGTATGCTAAGGGAAAAACTACCAACAGTACCATTAAGTTGCCTCTCTATTTGGAGCTGCTCATCTATATATAGCAGAAGGGAGGGATTGAAGCCCTCTGGGACGCCTTCAACCTTATAACTTCCCTCGATCTCCAAGGTCTCCCCAACATAGGTCTCTTCCTTACTTGGAAGAACAAACAACGTTGCATTGATTTTTGGCTTTATGATCATTATAAACGATCTATTCCCCTCGATCGTATTAAGACCCAGTTTTCCCTTCTTATAGTACTTTATAGATGGTATTAGGGGGGCTGGCCCCTCTAGAGCGTTTCTATCTATCTTTATGGTCATAGTTACAACTAATCTGGAGTTTTTCTTCATTTCCTTCCATCCTACCTTCTCAGCGAATACTCCCCAAGGCGATGTTATCTTCACGAAATCGACCAGTATAAGGCCATCATAGTTCCTAATCGTTATATTGACATGACACCCGAAACCTGCTATGCAAGGGTCTTCTGCCTCGACTTCTAGGGAAATATCGTTATCTTGTGCTGAGGTTGGTGATAGCTGAGCTATTACTAGAATTATTAAGACAAGCACTGCAATTCTATTCAAGTTCATCGGGATAAGGGGGAGCTAAGCTTTATTAAACTAGTTGAGGTAACGTCTTACCGAATGAATGGTCCCGTTGTGGTAGGCATTGACATAAAGTCTGGTTCGCCGAGGTCAAAGCAGAGACCGCTATACTCAGTTTCCATTATTAGTAATGATGGTGTATTATTTGAGAGAGAAGTAGCTACGTTCGATGAGATAATAGCATTGATGAATAGATATGGTGCTACTATCCTAGCAACCGACAATGTGTACGAGCTAGCAAGAGATTCAAAGGGTTTAAGGGAAGTAATAAGCAAGCTCCCTTCGGGTAGCAAGTTAGTTCAGGTGACGGGCTCCCCTAATAACTTTAGACCCCTATCTTCAATAGCGAAAGAGATGGGTCTATCCGCTCCTTCCCGTAGAGATCCGTTAGAGTCAGCTAGATTGATAGCACAGTTAGCCCTTAGAGGTGTGGGTTTCGAAGTAGTCGCAATGTATCCTGAGACGAGGATCCTAATAACGAGGAATCGAAGTGTAAAACAAGGTGGCTCTGGAAGCGATAGGTGGAGAAGATCTATAGAGGCGAGCATCTTAAGTGAAGCTAATAGGATAGCAACGGAATTAGATCTAGCTAACCTAGACTACGATCTTTACGTTGAAAGAGCATCAGGCGGCCTTAGAAGGGCTGAATTCATAGTCTATGCAAGTATGAGTGAGGTTAGGAAGGTTGTAAAAGAGAGTAGCGAATGGGCCCCTCTTCGCATATTCCTAAGGGAATCTTGGAGGAGGAAGATTAAGTTCCCATCAGGTGATGTGGTAAAGCTACCTAAGTCCAGACCAATAATAGTTGGGATAGACCCTGGTATGTCTGTTGGACTCGCTATTTTGGATCTGAAGGGAAATCTACTCCTCTTAAAGACGTTAAGAAGGGCCTCTCGCTCTGAGATTATAGAAGAAATTCTAGATCATGGCTACCCTGTTATAATCGCTACGGATGTTAACCCTCCCCCAAAGAGCGTCATTAAGATAGCAAATACGTTTGACTCAAAGCTTGTCGTGGCGAAGTACGATATGAAAGCTGAGGAGAAAAAGAGAATAGTCTCGGAGTATGAAGAGCGAACGGGTATAAGAGTTGAGAGTTCGCATGAAAGGGATTCCTTGGCTGCCGCATTAAAGGTTTACTTAAAGGTAAAGAATCTCATTACCAAGATAAGGCAGAGGATAAATGAGCTAGATCTCCCCTTAGACCCAGATGAAATCGCCAGAAAAGTATTGAAGGGAATGTCGATATCTCTAGCCATTGAAGAGGCTCTCTCAGAGGAAGTTAAGAAGGATAGGGATCTTGGCCTCAAACATAAATACAGTGAGGTCAGAAGGGAGCTTAGAAGAGCAAACAGGTATATTAGGAGTCTTATGAGTAAGATAGCTGAGCTAAAAAGAGACATAGAAAGATATGAGGCCCTACTTAGGGAAAAAGAGGAGGAAATAGCTGAGCTAAAGAAGAGGATTGAGCTCCTAGAGGATAGGAGGAACATGGAGATAGAGGTAGATAGGAGAATATCAGCCAGAGATGCTAGGATTAGAGAATTAGAGAAACAGTTGGCTAGGGAACGATGGAAAATAGATCTCTTGAGATCCCAGATAAATCAGCTTACCTCCCAAGATAAGCCTCCTGAAGGAATAAGGCTGACAGTCCTCCCATCTTTGTCAAAAGATAGGATAGAAATGCTACAAAGTCGGGTAAGTAATGTAGGAGAAGTTATAGTGGCTCTAGACGCCTCAGGAGCAAGTTCAGGCATATTGAGGAAGTTAAAGGGTCTTGGGATTAGGGCAGTGCTCTATAGAGGGAGTCCGCCTCCTAAGCAGTTCATAGAAAGTGCGAGGAATATGAATATTGTTGTCGGATCCGTTGATGAATATAAGATAGTATGGAATGGAATTACGCCTGTAATCCCAAATGAAGAGGCATTTAGACTCCTAGCAAAGCTCAACGAAGACCTTCTAAAGGAGAAAATGGAGGTAGAAACAGATCTATTAAATATCATTAGGAGTTATAGACTATCACTGGCGAAATCGCGGGTAGATCAAGAGGACCTCGATGAAGAGTGACTCCTAACTCCAACTGCTATGAGGGAAAATATATTAATGCAGTTTAAGGTAACTTTAGTGGTGATAAAAATATGCCTAGAGGTACACACGGTGCCTTGAATAAGGCTGGGAAGGTAAGGTCGCTCACGCCTAAGGTAGAGGCCAGACCCAGGAGAAGCCCCGTACCTAGAGTGAGGATTAAGAAGATTTATAGGAAGAGGTTCATCTTGGGTAGGAAGCCAGGACAACACCCCATCTAAGGGAAGTTTTTTTAGGACTGATTCCTTTATTCGAAGGGAGATAGCTTGCCGATATTCCTTTCACTACAGCCTTTTGGTATAGTAGTCCTTGGGCCTAAAGGAGAGATAATCTCTTCAAACGGTTTTCCCAGAGACCCTGAAGTTGTTAGTCGAATAATAACTGATGGAAAAGCTATTGAGAGGATGATTAGCAAGTTATTACCAAAATTAAGGCAGGAAGATGAATTATATGTCAATGACCAGCTTTTAAAAGAAGTAATGGATGAAATGGGAATTAAAGCTACACTTTCCCCAAATGAAGAACCTTTCTTAAAGGTTAGAAGGTCTCCACATAAGTTTGCATCGGTTGTATGGAAGGGAATCGGACCTAGAGAATATTACGATTTCTTGAACGATCTAGGAATCGAACTTACTAAGTTGAGGATAAGAAGACAGCTAAGTTCTTTGGATCAGCAGATAATTAAGGCGATAGATTACATAGATCACGTAAATAAGGCCTTGAATATCTTGGCACCTGCCATAAGGGAATGGTACTCCATACACTTTCCTGAACTCGATGACTTAGTTGAGGATCACCCAATATTCATGAGGATAGTATCTCTAGAACCTAATAGGGTCAAAATGACTGTAGAAATTTTGAAGAGAGCAGGACTAACAGATAAGAAGGCTAAAGAGATCATAAAGGTCAGAGAAGAGTCGATGGGGGCTGACCTGAGCGAAGAGGATCTAAAGATAGTGAAAAATGTGGCTAGAAATTGGGTATCTCTATATGAGTCTAGGGAGAAGGTCGAGAAATTCATCGAAAGTTTAATGAGAAGAGCAGCGCCCAACCTCTCTGCCGTTGTACATCCGCTGGTAGGTGCTAGGTTGATAGCTACAGCTGGTGGGCTAGAGAGATTAGCTAAGTTACCTGCTAGCTCCATACAGATATTAGGTGCACATAAGGCGATCTTCATGCACTTGGTGAAAGGTGCTAAGCCGCCAAAACATGGAATCTTATTCCAAGCCAAGGAAGTTAGAGGTGCTCCTAAGAAGCTAAGAGGTAAGATAGCACGGCTATTGGCCACAAAGATAGCCATAGCTTCCAGGATAGATGCTTTCGGGAGAGAGAAGTATGTGGGAGATGAGTTAAGGAAAGAAATAGATGAAAAATTGAAGAACCTATTGAGGGGTGGTAAGAAATGAGGGTTAAAGAGGATCAAAAGTTTAAAAATATCTTCTGGATCTTGGATGGAAAGAAACAGCTTGCCACCAAAAACCTAGTCCCAGGACATCGCGTTTACGACGAGGTCGTTAGACAAGTGAAGGGAGTAGAGTATCGTATATGGAATCCCTATAGATCTAAGCTAGCTGCTGCTCTCTACAAGGGGATGGGTGTCTTTCCCTTTAAGAAGGGAAGTAAGGTCCTCTATTTAGGCATAGCGTCCGGAACAACTGCCTCCCATGTAAGCGATATCATAGAGAACGATGGTGTTATTTTTGGAGTAGAAATAGCCCATAGGGTTATGAGAGATCTCCTATCCGTCGCATCAGTCAGGAAGAACATCATTCCTATACTAGAAAGTGCTAGAAGACCTCAAAGTTATTCATGGATTGTGCCGGAGGTAGATGTAGTCTACGAAGATGTTGCTCAACCGGACCAAGCCAAGATACTCATAAAGAACTCAGACATCTACTTGAAGAAAGGGGGTTACTCCCTAATAGCCGTTAAGAGTAGTAGCATAGATGTAACGCTCCCCCCAAAGAAGGTTTACAGAATGGTGGAGAAGGAGATTACCTCAACTAGAAGGTACAAACTAATAGAGACTATAGACCTGGCACCGTATGATCCTAAGCATGCTATGATAATTTTCAAAAAGTTACGATAGTTCCTCGATAATTTCCTCAACCTCCTTTATGGAGGCATTGGTCTTCACTCCAAGCGGTTCTAAGTGAGTTCTAGACGAGAAAAACCCCCTCTCTCTCAACTTAACGATGACCTCGTTTATTTTAGGTGTCCTTACCTTTAGGCGAGAGCATATCCTATCCAATACGTAGTAGAAGGGTGGGCCATGGGATTCCAAACTTAATTGATCTAAGAGGACTTTTAGCTCGTCGCTAAGAGACCTATCCATCTTACCTATTAACTCTGGGTCCGAGATCTTCTCTAACCATATTGGACCCATCAGCATACCACTACATTCCCTTTCAGGGATCTCCAAGCCTTTATGCGTGATCCAACTATCGTTGCAACATTCAACCCATCCCAAGCTAGTCTTGATCGCATGCGAGGAGAGTGATGGGCTCTTCCTTATCCTAAAGAATACCCTGATGTAATGTTCTCTTCCATAGGACAATATTGGTGTTGCCAAGAGGTCTAGTCTCGCAGCCACTCTAGTTATGAATGAAATAAGTGACCTGATCCCAAATTCCTTATGAAACGGTGTTTTCTTACCCCATATGCCGTAAAACCTATGGAGCTTATCAGGGTAGATTCCAAATAGAGGAGGAGTATCCGTAGCTGTTACGCCTATTACCCCTCCACCCCTCACAGCCCTCAAAAACGAGTCTATGTAGGGTGCCGGAGACCCAAATGGGTCTAGGTCTATATAATCTACCCTTTCTCCCTCCCAAGACATCCTTTCAGCCTCAAGCCTAGCATCAGAGCACTTAACCTTGATTTCTCTGAAAAGTCCGTTCAGCTCTACATTTTTCCTCATGATGTAGGCGGCTAGGTAGTTAGAATCGTTAGCTATCACATGCTCAGCTCCTCCCTCTAATACAAGTCTGATGGCCCTAACCCCCGAAGCCGCCATTAGATCTGCTGCCGTCTTTAGCGAGAGAGTGGAAAAGAGGGAAATTGTTACATCCCTATTTAACTTCATTCGAGGGTTGTAGAATACTGGTGCCCTAGTGTAAGATATGCCCAGTCTCTCTAGGTAATCTAGGTCTGTCGAGTAGAAGTTAGCTTCACCCTCCCTATATAGCTTAAGAGGTATATTCAATTCGGTTGGGGTCACATGAGGAAAGAGGGTAAGTATATAATAAGGGGCAGACCAGGCTCTGGCAAGTCTACGACAGTCGAATTAGTGAGAAATAGACTAGAAAGTATGGGCGTCGGAGTAGGAGGAATTAGGACGCCCGAAGTGAGGGAAGGGGGCGTCAGAGTAGGTTTTATGGTAGAGGATATAGATAGCGATACGAAAGGAATGTTTGCCTCTGTGAACTACACAGGAGGACCTAAGATCTCCAAATACACCGTTAATATTGGTATTTTTGAAGATATAGCCATATCTGCCCTGGAGAGGGCATTGGCCGAGTCGGATGTAATTATAATTGATGAAATAGGGAAGATGGAGCTATTTTCTCAGAAGTTCAAGGAAGTGGTGCTTAAGATATGGGAATCAAGTAAGGTTGTGATAGCGACAGCCCCAGTATCTAGAATACCATTTGTAGAGAGGATATGTGAGTATTCAAAGGTCTACTGGCTGAAGAGAGGGGAATCGGGAAGGATAGCTAATACCCTAATCGAGGAGATCACTCGGTATCTGGGTATCTAATCAGTTTCGCTTCCTTTTTACTCTCTACTAAGTAAACTCTCTTTCCTATGAACTCAAAAGACTTATCGAGGGGGACTAGTATCTTCACCAAAGCGTATGGCTCATGAACTGGACCTATTATGTCGCTGACTACGCCGACAAGTGTTAGGTCCTCTGATACCACCTTACGATCCTTTAGATCCTTTTCTGGAAGTGATTTCAACTTAACTAGGAAATTCCTAGATCTGGTAACCTTAATAACCTCACCCAGTGTTTTCATCCTTGCCTGCCCTCAATCTCCTTCCTATCTCTTTAAGGAGCTGTTCCTTGCTCCCTTGATACCAAACCTTGATCCTACCCTCCATCCTATACCATCTGGACGGTCTATGCTTCTCTCTCTCCACTTCATATTGTAAGGAAAGTCCTGATAAAGCTCTTTCAATGTCCTGAAGGCTTGGCTTCCTCACAGCTAGCTTTCTAGGTACCCTCCTACCTCTTGACCTGCTAAGTCTGGAGTCAAAATAAGATGGATATATTATCTTCGGCCCTTTAGGAGGCAACCTCCTCCCTCAGTAGAACTCCATTGAGTATGCCGTGCTGACCTGGTCGAGATGTTATTTTAACCATGCCTATCTCAGTCTTCACTATTGCACCTTTGGTAATTATTCCCCTCCTCTTTAAGACCTTGCTCGCTGGGTTATCTATCACATCAAGTATCTTTACCCTCTTTGTCTGCCCATCACCAATGGCTACATTCACTTCATGATCAGATACTAGTCTAAGCTTCCAGTTACCCCCCATTACCCTAATGTGCTTTAGTTTCCTGATGCCAACGGCTGTAAAAGCTGGGGGTCTGCCGGCTTCTCTTCTCCTCTTCCCTCTACTTTTCCTAATCTTGCCTCCTGTCGGTTTTCTACCTCCCGGCATTACTGGACCGTGGTAGTAGTAGGGCATATATTCCTCACCGTACTAGCAGATCACTTCCCATTAATAAGGTTCGCTAAGATGGCGAAGACTACGGAGCCTGCTATCAATGCAAAGTCTAGTTGGCTTAGCCCTATTTCGGCTCTAGTAATAAGTATAGACCAGATAATTGGGTATGAGGAATGATCTCTATTCTCCTTAAATAGCCTGTAGCTATAACCTGATAGTATACCAATAAGTGAGCTGAGGAGAACGATTCCCAAGATTCCATATAGTAGTGAGAATTCCACGAATATCGTAGGTGTTATACCATATTCTTTCCCGAAAATCCCCCTTCCTATTGTCTGTGATGGATGTAGTGGTACTGAGAACAGCCATAGGGGATCTCTAGCCAGTGATAATGACAAAGACCAGTTAAGAAGCTCCATAGAGTAGTAGTATGTAGTCCCCAACCTATAAGCAATTCTATCCATGAGAGGGACATTTATATCTGCCCTAATCAAGTCTACAAAGAGAAATAGCACTAAAAATATGGCTAGTAAGATATAGGAAGACCTACTTCCTCTCTTGTAAACTATGATGAATGAAGATAGGAGTATCAGGGCTGCATCGGCTCTAAATCCGTGTAGTAACATTAATCCTAAACTTAAAGCTATGAACAAGGAGGATAGAGTTCTATTCCCGCTCGATAGGAGGTATTCAAAAATGCTTGGAAACGATATGAATAGTAGGAACATTCCAAAGGCCCCTTCTGGAGGGGTTAGTGGCAAAGCCCTAATTGCGTGCCAGCTACCATATCTTGAGAAAGAATGTACTATAAAGAGCGCCCCTATGACATATATCAGGATTGAATGTATTGGGAAGCCATTATAATTGAATATCTTACTAGAGATTGCCGATAAGCCGAGTACAAGAGTCCATAGCGTTGCAATGACTATCGCCCATGGGATGCCGGAGATCCCCCTAAATGATGCGAAGATTGTTAGGAAAACGACTAATACCCCTAGGAGGAGGGAGGCCTTGGTTACCTTCTTAAAGTTCATGTGAGAGATTTTAGTCCCTAAGTAAAGACATGCTATTCCCAAAGCATTGATCACTAGCCACAACAAGCTGAATCCAAATCTTGGAATTCCTGATAGGAGTATCAAGAACAATACCGCAGATACACCAATAGGAGGACTCAGGAGCTCCTGCTTAGTCCTGTTCATTGCCAGCCCTCAGGGAAAGTATTACTATGATCGACGAAATCAGTAGGTATCCATAGATATTGATATCTAGAATGCCGGTCTCTATCCCTACTAGGGTATAGGCGTAGAATACGGCATAAGGACCCAGTAAGTGCGTTCCCTGGGCTGATATCTTGTAGGATAAGGTCATGAGGTATGCTATTATGAATGGTACTATTAAGGCCCCTAATAGTCCCCAATCCAGGAGTGGGCCTCCTACTAATGTGGCTGTGGTAGAGACGGTCCTTCTTCCCCTAGTATATATACTTATGAGCGTTCTAGGCCCATATCTAGTGCCCCTTATCAAGCCGAGGGAGGACAGAGCCGCTAGATGTACCCAGCCCCCTGTAACGGGCCTTAGGCCATAGAGCCTAACTATTGTATCTAAAGCCGCCACTGTTATCGTGGGCCTGTATAAGACTGAAAGGATTGGGTCTTGGACTAACCCGGTTGTTACCGATCTAATCGCACCAACTCCCACAAAGAACACTCCTGCTAGTATAAGCCCGAGTATTATGTGAGCTTTGCCTATAAGCTCCTTATGATAAAGGACCACCATCACAGCGAGTAGGTAAGCTATCATCTCGGTTCTGAAAGCTAGGAAAAAGGATGGGAGGAAGCCAACCACAGTTAGAGCATATGCACTACATCTCCTAAGATCTAAGGAAGAGAGGAGAAACGCAGTTCCTGGAACGGTGGTCCAAGCTAGGTAGTTCAGTAGGGGAGATAACCCCTTCCTAAGTTCATCATTCAGGAGAGGTAGACCGCCCACCCTACTGATCTGTATGACAAATGCCACATATCCTATGATGAACATTAACAGGCCTGTTAAGAGGACTAGACTCCTTGTATCTGCTACACGTAACCCTTCTTCCCTTGAGGCTATTGCTATCGCAATTGATATTGAAATGACCACGGAATAAAGGAGTAGAATTGTATTAGGAGAGACCCTAACTAGAGATAACCAGAAGAAGAAGAGCATACCCAAAGGAAGGGCCCAGGGAGAAGTAATCAGTTGGAAAGGTCTCTCTACCATACGACTGAGGTCGTAGGCCTTGCTTGAAAGCATATTACTGCGTGGGGCTACCCTACACAACCTATCGAGGAACGCTAGTACACGAGATGAGCTGACAGATGAAGTTAACGCATCCCTAATGCTGACGACTAACTCATAGCTTTTGCTCATTTTAATTACATCGGTAAGCCTAATAGCAGGCGATCCTACCTTTTTCAGCATCTTTGCTATTAAAGACCCTTTTATAGATCTTACGAGAAAGGATACTATCAAGTTACCTTCACCTTAGGGTTTTGGTATGTAAGTAAGTCTTGTCACATCTATTACTCCTGACAGGGGTCTCGCATTCTCCAGTATGTCGGAGTATACGGAAATACCAGTCAGTGGATGTTCAGTACCAATGTATACGTAAGCGGCATCAAGGACCACCTTATCATACTTTATCCCAACTTCCTCCAATATCTCATCTATCGTCCTGAGATCATCTGTCGTCAATGCTATCTTCTGGGTATAGTCAAAGGTTATAGTTATGAAGGAATCTCCGAGGTAAAGGTAAGGATAGCCCCAAGGCACCTTATCATAGATCCCCCATTTTATCCTATTGTAAGTGAACGCATTTGGCTTCAGAGATGGGACATCTAATATCATGGATGACCTTATCTTGACTACTTTAACGCCATATTCTCCAGCAACCTTCCTACTAATCTCTTCGAGTTTAGAAGCCAGCTCTTTAAGGGTTTTTGCCTCTATAGGATATGTATAGATCCTTATAACGGATGGCGATAATGTCTTGAAGGTTATCTTTGTAGCAGCGATATCCTCGACGTATGCGTTGGGTCCGCCGATGGTCACCCTCTTGCCATTGAGCCAACCAAATAATCTAGTCTCGTATGACCATGTGATGAGTACCTCATCATGGAATTCTGTTCTATTAGATGTCCATATACCATCTACTTTTGCCGTAACGATATATCCCATACCATATAGCCTAGAGAACTCTAATGCTGCATTGTTGATGTTCAGCCCCGAATATGCAGTGACCTCTTGAGGAGGAGGAACTAAATTCATGTAAATATAGTAGCCGGAAAAGGCAACAATTACTATAAGCAAAAAAAGATCGAAGGCATTTATGCCAAGGATTTTTCCTGATTTTCTATCTACAATTCTCATCTAGTGCCTTTAGTCGAACTCAGATTTAAACTCTCCGCCGCCCTCTTCCTCCTCGCCGCCACCTTTCTCCTTACCCTTCTCCTCATAGGGCTTTGCAGCGATTATATCATCGGTCTTTATTATCAGGATAGCGGTCTCTGTAGCAGCAGCCACAGCGTTCTTCACTCCCCTGTACGTATCAACAACCCCTAGTTCCTTCATGTCGGCTACTCTGCTGTTTAGGGCATCTATGCCAATGGATACATTGCCATTCTTGTGAGCATTCCTTATCTCAACTAGTGCGTCGACGGAATCCATTCCAGAGTTCTCAGCCAGTATCCTAGGTATGCTCTCCAAGGCATTTGCATAAGCCTCCATTGCTAGCTGCTCCTTGCCCTTGACCGTGTGGGCATGGTCCTTAAGCCTTAGCGCTAGCTCAGCCTGTATGGATCCCCCACCATAGAATACCTTTCCATCCTCTACTACATTTCTTACGACATAGAGAGCATCCTTGAGGCCCCTCTCTGCCTCATCTAATATGGTATCTGCTCCGGCCCTGAGGAGTATAGTTACGGCCTTTGGATTCTTACATTCTTCTATAAATATCATCCTGTCATCTCCTATCTTCCTCTCCTCAACAAGACCAGCGTAACCTAGCTCTTCCTCAGTAAGGTCATCCAAATTGTTTACTATCTTGCCTCCGGTAGCTCTCTCTATCCTCTGCATGTCCTTCTCACTTACCCTCCTAACGGCTAGTATACCATGTTTCGCTAGGAAGTGCTGAGCGACCTCATCTATACCCTTCTGGCAGAACACCACATTTGCTCCTGTTTTTGCAATCTTTTCAACCTTATCCCTAAGAATCTTGGTTTCCTGCTCTATGAACTCCCTTAACTCCTGTGGTGAAGATACCTGGATCTCCAAGTCTATCTCTGGCTTCTTTATCTCCAGTGATAGGTTTAATATGGCTATTTTGGCATCCTTTATTCTCTTAGGCATATCCCTATGAACTACCTCTTTGTCCAACACAACGCCCCTTATGAACTGGGTGTCGGAGAGGCTACCACCCTTCTTCTTGACTATCTTAACATTGTCTATATCTACTACCCTTTTGTCACCTTTCCTCTCTTCCACAGACTTTACAGCCTTAACAGCGATTTCAGCCAGCTTCTTCTTCTCTGCGCTGATAAGCTTGCTGCTCATGGCTGTCTCAGCTACTTTCTTTAGCCACTCCTCGTCGTCAGGATTCACTTCTATAGCTAGCTTTTCTAGCTCCTGTTCAACGAACCTTAGGGCCTTCTCATAGCCATCTAGGATTATGGTCGGATGTATATCCTTCTGTAGGAGATTCTCTGCCTCAGTTAAGAGTTCACCGGCTAAGACAACGCTCGTGGTAGTACCATCACCTACTTCCTTATCTTGGGCTTTTGCCAAGTTCACCATAAGTTTAGCTGCGGGATGGGCTACTTCCATCTCCTGTAGTATTGCAGCTCCGTCATTGCTAACGGTTATGTCTCCTAGTGAGTCAACGATCATTTTGTCCATACCCTTGGGCCCCAAGGTCGTCTTAACTGCATCAGCTATGGCTCTTGCCGCCATTATGTTTATCCTTCTAGCCTCCTCACCTCTAGTTCTAGTGGTACCTTCCTTCAATATTAGGACGGGTCTTCCTCCTATAGTCGCTAGAGCCATTATCACTCACCTCCTTAGCTAAGTGTATTAACACCTACCAATTGCAGGCATATTTTCAATACCACCATGAGTTATAAAAATTACCACATCCCTTACCAGAGATAGCTCGGTGGAGAGGTCCCAAGATGGTGAGGATAGGCATTATAGGTGGCAGCGGTATATATAGGCTGATAGAGGATCCTGTTGTTAGGGAAATAAGTACTCCCTTCGGAGAAGTAAAGGTATACACCGGAATGTTTGGAGGCGAGGAGATCGCTTTTATTCCCAGACATGGAGAGAAGCACGAGATCCCCCCGTTTAAAGTTAATTACAAGGGGAATTTGTACGCATTTAATTTGTTAGAGGTAGAGAGGGTGCTAGCGACGAATGCAGTCGGCTCTATAAATCCAAAACTAGAGCCAGGTACAATAGTTCTTCCTCATGACCTAATAGATCTGACTAGATGCAGAAATGGGACTTTTTATGATGGAAAGACTGTCTTACGTGTTAGAGGAAAAGAGGTTGGTGGTGTCATACATGTCTCGATGACCCCCAGTACATACTGTCCTGAGTTAAGGAGCTCCATCCTAGCTGCAGCTAAGGAGATGGGACTCCATGTAATAGACGGTTCTGTTTACGTATGCGCGGAGGGAAACAGATTCGAGACTCCAGCGGAGATTAGGGCTATGTCGATCCTAGGAGGGGATATTGTGGGCATGACTGGGTGTCCAGAAGTCGCTCTAGCGAGGGAGCTAGCTCTATGCTACGCTAGCATCGCTATTGTCACCAATTATGCAGCTGGAGTCAAAAGTAATGCTAAGCTTACCCACGAGGAGGTCATGGATATCTTTTCAAGGAGATTGGATGATCTCTCAGAGCTACTAGCGAGAACAATCCCTAGAATACCTAAGGAGAGGTCCTGCCCGTGTAAGGATGCCTTAAGAGAGTTCTTGAAGGACTAGGTTTATATGTAAAAATTTTAAACATATGAGGGGAAGGGGTTGGTTGAATCAGGTTATACTTTTAATTTTTCTTTCCCATACTAGACATGGGGCAGATACAGCTTTTTACAAGGTGATGGGACTTGAGAGCTAGGAAAGTCCGTACATTAGACGATATTTCCCTAGAGGGTAAGAAGGTCTTCTTACGAGCAGATATGAACGTCCCTATAGGGGAAAATGGTGAAATAATGAATACAGAGAAAATAAAGCAAGCCGCAAAGACATTGAAGGAATTAGTAGAGAGAGGAGCATCTGTTGTGGTTGGAACACATCAAGGGAGACCTGGAAATGCTGATTTCACTAGCACAGAGCCCCATTCCAAGGAATTATCGAAAGAGATTGGTGTAGAAGTTAAGTATGTCGATGGTGTGATTTCTAGGGAAGTTAGAGAAGAGATAGCCTCCTTAGAAGAAGGTCAGGTACTGCTACTCGAGAACTTGAGGTTTATAGCTGAGGAGAACATAGAGGGCGATCCCAAGGATCTGATTAAAACACATTTCGTTCAGAGGTTAGCACCTTTATTTGAGGTTTATGTGAACGATGCTTTCCAAGCAGCCCATCGAAGCCAGCCCTCACTTGTTGCCTTCCCATACCTAATGCCATCAGCAGCTGGTAGAAATATGCAGAGAATGATAGCCGAGATGTCTGAGA
>JAGGTZ010000209.1 GCA_021158805.1 Thermoproteota archaeon
AAGGTCCCCTAAGGGCTTATGATATGATAATAAATGCCATAAATGGTTACTATAGAGAGGAGCATCTCAAGCATCTGGAGAAACTCCTGATGGCGAAGAAGGAGATCATACTCTCCGATAGGAACGGTAAGATGATCTTGGATATAAGCTACCCGGAGGAGCCTGTGATAAAGGCCCTAGATTCCATGTCCACGATTAGGTATTACGTCAGGACGTTGAGGGATGTAGAGGTAAAGGAACTTAAGATACTTAGGAGAATAGGTTATGCGACGTATGAAGCACCCTATTTCATGTATCACAAGATAAGGGACATCTCTAAACAACATGGTTATGCCATTAAAGATGAGGTAGAATGGCCAGAGATCCCAATTGATCTATTCAAGGAGTACTCCCTCTTCCCCTTTCAAGAGGAAGCAATTGAGAATTGGGAGAGGAATGGGAAGTTTGGTACGGTGGTCATGCCGACGGGAGCTGGAAAAACTTACGTAGGACTGGAGGCGATATTTAGAACCTCCCAAAGCACCCTAATATGTGTAGTTACTGAGGAACTCGCTAAGCAATGGTCAGAACTGATAAACGAAAAGTTATCATATAGCCCAGGGGTATTCACTGGTAAAAGGAAGGAGGTCAAGGGGATTACTGTCGGCATTTACAACTCCGTGGCTAAGCATATTGATAAGCTATTCGATAAGTTTGCCCTCATAATATTTGATGAGGTTCATCATGTGCCCGCACTTACATTCAAAGAGATAGCCTTCAAAGCTAAGGCTAAGTACAGGCTGGGCCTCTCCGCTACCCCCGAAAGGGTTGATGGTAATGAGCATTTGATATTCATGACTGCCGGTGACATAGTATACAAGATTAGCTACATAGAGCTAATGAAAGCAGGATTTCTAGCTCCTATAAGACACCACTTGGTATACGTCGAGCTATCAGATGATGAGAAGAGGAGAATGAGGAGAGAAATTCTCATAGCTAGAAGTGAAGAGGAGAGAAGGCTTGTTGAGCGGAAATATGCCTTAAAAGCTAAGGCTAAAGTGGATAAGGTTTTAGAATTACTTAGAGAAGTCGGAGATAGGAAGGTCCTCATATTTACAGAATATGTGGATCAGGCAGAGGAGATATATGAGAAAGCGAGGAAGGAAGGCTATAGAGTCGAGTTACTAGTAGGACGAACTAGAAATAGGGCAAGAATATTCGATAGATTCAGGAAAGGAGAGATAAACATAATCGTGACTACTAGGGTCTTAGATGAAGGGATAGATGTTCCGGATGCAGATGTGGCCATAATCGTGAGCGGATCTGGTTCAAGGAGACAGATGGCCCAAAGGGTTGGGAGGGTGATCAGGGGAGGACAAAATAAGATAGCTGATATATACGAAATAATCACTAGGGGGACTGTAGAGGAGAGGCTATCTAGAATCAGAAGGAGAGATCTCTCTCCCTTTAAGATATCCCTCAATAGAAGGCTTTAAACCTTCAATACACTTATTAAAGTTAGATATCTCTAAAATAGGGTCCTAAAATTGAGAAGCAAAATGATCCCACTGGCTTTCCTAATGCCTGGCCAAAGAGGAAGAATCGTAACACTTGATGTAGGTAGAGGTAAGGCTCGCAGACTGATGGAAATGGGGTTGCTACCGGGCGAATTTGTGGAGGTACTCTCAAATTCCGTGGGACCCGTGGTGATCAGGGTAAGGGGGATGATGCTGGCAATAGGGCGGAATGTAGCATCTAGAATATGGGTGGAGGTGACTTAGTGGCCCGAGAGATCTTAGTAGCGATAGCCGGCTCTCCAAATGTCGGTAAGAGTACTCTCTTTAACAGGATAACAGGAGGGGATGTACATGTTGCTAACTGGCCTGGGGTCACTTTAACGAGGACTGAGGGATACATTGAGCATCATAACGTGAAGATAAGGTTAGTAGATCTCCCTGGGACCTACAGCTTCTCAGCCCAGGATATAGGTGAGCTCATAGCCAGAGAATTTCTAGTGAGGGAGAAGCCCGATGTTCTAGTGGTAGTAGTCGATGCCACCTCGCTTGAGAAGTCCCTTTACCTAGCAATAATGGCAATGGAACTCTATGAGAGGGTAATATTAGCAGTCAATATGATTGATGCAGCAAGTAAGAGGGGCCTACGTATAGACTTTCAGGGCCTGAAATCAAGACTAGGAGTTCCTGTAGTCCCGATCTCTGCTCTAAAGGGAATAGGAGTGGGGGTCTTACTGGATAGAATACTAGAAGTTGCTGAGGGGAAAACAGTTAGGAGAGAATCTCTTAAAATAGACTATGATGGACTAGAACCATACATATATGAGATCGCAAGGCATCTTAGGATAAAAGGTGCTTTAAAGGATTATCCGTCTAGATGGGCAGCTATTAGACTATTAGAGGGTGATGACAAGATATTCGAGGAACTGAAGAAAGTAGATCATGATTTAGCAGATTACGTTAGATCTGTAAGGGAAAGAGCCGAAGTAGAGCTGGGTGAAGATCCTGAGAAGATAGCAATAAGCTCTAGGTACATGTTCATAGATGAGCTCGTTAAGTCCTATGTAGCTAGGGTAAGGCTAGCTACCCCGGGCCTATCCGAGAGACTAGATAAGGTAATGCTCCATCCCATATTTGGTCCCATAGCAGCAACATTCGTTATATTAGCCACTTTCTTCCTCATATTTGCAGTAAATACGGGATTCCCTCTCAATATGATCCTAGAGCATTTGGGGTATGGCGAGCTAGCGGGTCTCGTAGAGGAATACAGCCTCTCTGGGGTACTTGGCCTGATGTTCGATTGGTTCTCCACGATAGTAGAGGGATGGATGAACTCTCTGGGGTATAATGGATGGCTAACTAGTCTGATAACAGAAGGTCTCATTGGCAGCCTAGGGACCCTAATCTCCTTCGTCCCCCTCTTACTGATGGCCTATATATTCCTAGGCGCGATGCAGGATAGTGGCCTCTTCCCAAGAGCAGCTGTTGCATATGATAACCTATTTAGGAGGTTTGGTCTCAGTGGAAGGGCATTCTTCCCCGCTGCCCTAGGAATGGGATGTAGCGTAGCCGCTGTCGTCTCAACTAGGGGGATAGATGATGATAGGGAAAGAATGGTGACGGCCATGACATCACCCTTGATCCCCTGTCAGGCCAGGCTTCTAGTCCTGCTAACCATAGCATCTGCTGCATTTGCGAACCCACTTCATCAGTCCATACTGACAATCTCTATCTACGTTCTGAGCTTTATTCTCTACCTGCTAACATCAAAGCTATTGAATAAATATCTGTTCAAAGTGGAACATGCCCCTGACCTCCTAATGGAACTTCCGCCATATCATAGACCAAGTCTCAGGGTAATCTGGTGGTACGCTAGAAGTAACACGGAGCATTTCCTCAGGAGGGCAGGACTCCTAATCTTGGGTTTAGGTATAGCGACATGGTATCTCCTTAACTTCGGGCCTTCAGGCTTTCTATCCGATGGAAACATTGCTGGTAGCTATGCGGCAATGTTAGGTAGGCTCTTAGTTCCTATTACTGGTTTAATAGGGCTTCCCGATTGGAGATACACGCTAGCATTCGAAGTAGGATTTGTGGCCAAGGAGGGATTACTTATAACGTTCTCGAGCATAGCTGGTGTACCGGACCCAATAGAAGCCCTGAGATCCATCGGCATAACCCCTGTAAAGGCAATATCTCTCGCACTAGCAATGAACTACTATGTTCCATGCCTAGCAACAGTTGCTGCTCTATTCACAGAACTCAGAATAGGCAAATATGTCATAATTACAATATTAATGGAACTAGGGCTCGCCCTAATTACTGCATCCTTGGTCTACCGGTCAGCACTCTTCCTCGGCTTCATGTAACCAATTATGTCCAGAATTTTTATTTTAAGGCATTAACTATATACCATATGGACACGCTGGATGCCCGCATACTTAACGAAATTGTTAGGGATGGAAGGATTACCCTGACTGAGTTATCTAAAAGGGTGAAGGCACCGAGAACAACTTTAACATCCCGCTTTAGGAAATTGATAGAGTCAGGGCATGTGAAAGGATTTACAGCCATTTTAGATTATAGGAAATTAGGCTATCAACTCACGGCATTTGTCCTCGTCCAAGTTAAGAGGGGTAAGCCGATACAGGGAAAATCTAACCAAGAGGCTTTCGTTGAAAAGATCACTAGTGAGTCAGAGAGGAGATTCGATCTGCCATGGATCGAGGAAGCCCATATAATAACTGGAGATTTCGATATATTGCTTAAAGTCAGAGCGCGGAGCATTGACGAGCTAACGAAATTCTTAATAGCGGAACTAGCTCGCTATCCGGATGTAGAGAGGACCCATACCTTAATGGTCCTTAAGAGTCCGCATGAAGGTCTCTTCCCAGTTAACAAGTTAATTACCGATTGATTTCATCTCCTTAAGCTTCTTTAATATAGGGATCTCTCGTAAAATCTCCTCATCCACTAACTCCCATAAGATCCTGGGCTTACCTCTAGCATTCGTCCTCATAACCCTCTCAGGTGTAACTATCAGCTGAACTGGCATATCGTGCTCCTCCTCTGGTATCTCACTTACTATCTGGAGTTCATGGACTGTGGTTGCAACTGGTGTGTCCGAGTCTAAAACACCTATTTCACCCAGTATTCCGTACTCTATCTCGGAATAGCCATGCCCTTTGCCGAGCCTCCTTCCCATTAGATCAACAGCAACCGAACCAGTCACCTTCAAATCTATCTTTGGGACATCCAGACCGATTTTAATTCCCCATCTAAAGGCCCCCCTTATCGTAGAAGCTTCAGGATAACGATAAGGTGCGATTTTCCTGGGATCAAGGAGAAGGAAACCCTCCCTGAGTCGGGGAGTTGCCATTACAAGGACCTTGCCCTGCATCAAGGCAAGCATCCTCACATGTCTCTGTGGCGAATCAGGATTGACGAACACAACTCTAGCATCTCTCCACTCCGACTGCATTGTTAAGTTAACAGCAGCCTGCTCAGCTCCCTTGAAATTGGGTATTCTACCCATAACTGGCTTAGGAAACCTTGCTACCCCACTCTTCTCAAGGAGATCCCATATTTTCAGCCTAATTTCGTTCTTCTTCCTTTTTATCTCATTCATGCCATTAGATAGACTCATCTTGCTTTAAATTATTAACTGAGGAGGAAGATGCGATGAGCATCAGGGAGAAGATCTTAGAGATATTAATGCTAACGAAAGATCCTCTGTCCGTAGATGATATAGCTAGAGAGCTTGACCTAGGCCCAAGAGAGTCTCGGGAGATCTATAATCATTTAGAACACGTAGCTAGGACTGTGAGGGCAAAGTACGGGAAGACCCTCATGATGCAGCCCCCCTATTGTAGGAAATGCGGTTACACATTTAATAACC
>JAGGTZ010000177.1 GCA_021158805.1 Thermoproteota archaeon
CTTTCAGCCTCATCTGTTGCTGGTATCTTGAATATCTGCTTTGCTTTTCCCTCCACAGGATCGAGGTATTTTATCATGGAGGAATCAGCCAGTATGATTGCTTTATCAAGGGGATATCTCTTAGAAAACGTATTTAGGGACATTTGATTGAGCGCTATCCAATAATCCGGGCTTATTATCTTTGGATAATCGACCTCTTCATCTGAAATCACAACCTCTGATCTAGTAGAACCTAATCTAGCTTCAGGACCATATGTGTACGTCGCGGCCGCATAGTAATCACTCAACACAGATGCTTGGGAAAGTACGGCACCAGAAAGGACGACACCTTGCCCTCCAAATCCCGATATCATTACCTCAACTCTCAAGCCACCACACCCCTCTACTGACTATCTCATTCCTCCTCTCTATCCTCCTCAACCACGGTTTTTCATACCTTTCCTCAACTTCAAGGATCTCCTTTTCCTCTTCCTCATCCACAATAACCTGAATAGCGAAATCCGGGCAATAGTACTCACACAATCTACAGGCCCTACAGTTCTCTATCTTAGTGGCAACTGGCTTCTTTACACCTCTCCAGTTCCTCTCCTCGCTTATCTCAAGTACGTTCCATGGACAGGCCCATATGCACAGATAACAACCTTTACAGAGCTTATCACTTACAGCTATCTGATTAACCCTTGTAGCAGCCATCTTTATCCCCCTTTGGCCCTCTTCTCTAGCTCCTTTAGCTTCTCGGTATATTCTACTCTGTCAGTTCTATGCAAGAATTCTCCTACTAATATTTTACCTTTCAATTCCTCTGGGTCTTTTTTCTTCGCTACGGTCAATGGCACTGAGTTCTCCTTAAACCACTGTAACATGTCTCTCGGATCCGGCTTGTTTAATATGTACCTGCCTGCATAAGTTGGGCATTGGAAGAGTATCTCTATGGCGGCGAATCCTTTGTGCTTAATGGCTTTTTTCAAACTGTTTTTAGCCTGCATGAAGTGATAAGTGGTCCATCTTGCTAAATAAGTTGCACCGGCAGCTTTTAGGAGCTCCATGAGATCAAAGTTAGGTTCTATGCTTCCATAGGGGGTTGTCTGGGTCCTAGCGCCCTCAGGGGTAGTTGGAGCCATCTGTCCTCCGGTAAGTGAGTAAAGCATGTTAGTTGCTATTATTGCAGTGATCCCTATGTTCCTCCTAGCTGCATGGATTAAGTGGTTTCCGCCTATCCCCATACTATCTCCATCTCCCATGATCACAATTACATTCAGCTCTGGTCTAGATGCTTTTAGGGCCGTCGCAAAGGCCAAAGCCCTTCCGTGCAGAGTATGAGCAGCGTCCCTTCTGAAATACAGTGGAACCCAACCAGAACATCCTATTCCAGAAACAAACACAGTTTTCTCCCACTCATCCCATCCTAGCTCTTCGAAAGCCATTAGGATTATTCTCTCTATAATCCCTAACCCACAACCTGGACAAAAGGCATGGGGCATTATCTCAGTTCTCATATATTTCTTAGCTAATATGTTCTCAAACTCGGATTCCGGTATCATAATACAATCACCTTGCCGCCTTCTTTATCGCCGATAAAACCTCATCAGGGTGATGGAGCACCCCACCAACCTTAGGTAATGACATTACCTCAGCATTACCTTTAGCTGCCCTCTCGACCTCTCTCACTATCTTCCCCATGTTCATTTCAGGTACTACAATGGCTCTCACCTGAGAGGCTATGTCCTCGATTATCTTATCATAGAAAGGCCATAAGGTTATCAATCTTAATATGCCCGCTTTTATACCTAGCTTTCGGGCCTCTCTTACAGCCCTTAATGATGTTCTGGCTGTAGATCCATATGAAACAACAGCTATCTCTGCATCTTCCATTAGTTCGGTCTCATACATAGCAATCTTCTCAACATTCTTCTCTATCTTGTAGTAAACTCTCTTAATAGTTCTTTCAGCTGCTACATGATCGGTACCTATCCTATGCCCAAATTCATCATGCATAACGCTTTCCACTAGCATGTTATAGCCCTCACCAAAAGCCGGCATTGGAGTGACCCACTCACCGGGATCAGGTAGGTATGGGATATATTCCTCTGGAGGAACTGAAGGTTTCCTCCTCTCCACGATTTCTATCTCTTCAAGGGGAGGGACCTTAACAGGTTCCCTAACATGAGCTATAACCTCATCGGCTAGGATTACTACAGGATTTCTGTACTCCTCAGATAAGTTAAATGCTCTTATCGCAAGATCAAACATGTCTTGTGCGCTAGATGGAGCCAGAGCTATTATACCGTAATCTCCATGACTGCCCCATCTAGCTTGCATGACATCTCCTTGAGAAGGTAAGGTAACCAGTCCGGTAGAGGGGCCACCCCTCTGGACATCAGTAATAACTATCGGCGTCTCTGTTAATATAGCGTAACCAAGCCCCTCCTGCATTAGGGAGTAACCTGGCCCGCTTGTAGCTGTCATAGCCTTTTTCCCAGCCCAAGAAGCACCTATTATCGCGAGGATAGAAGCCAGTTCATCTTCCATCTGCATGAATACTCCGCCAACCTGAGGCATTCGCCTCGACATCCTTTCTGCTATCTCTGTCGCTGGGGTAATTGGGTATCCTGCAAAAAAGCGGCAACCTGCTATTAATGAACCCTCAACAATCGCCTCGTCGCCTTGCATTAGATGAATTCCAGGCTCTACATACAAGCCCCAACACCTTGATTAGGCCTCACAATTAGAAGAAAAATTTAGCGCAATTCAACTCTTCACTATGCGTCCTTCTGAATCAATTTCGCCGCTCCTTATCCTATGAGATTTCAAAGGTCTCCCATCTTCTGCCATAACAGTTGGTATAACTACTATAAACAGCTCCTTTAAGCCATTTCTCACTCTCTCCTCGTTTATCAAAAGGGCCCTCTCGTATGTTTCTGGGGAAACCACTATCACATCAGCAATATCATCTGTACCAGCGGGCCCTATTGGCTCAACTATTTTAACTATATCAAAGTGAATACCTTTCCCCTCTAAGTACTCCCTAAGTAACCTCTCCCTCTCCTCATAAGGCTGTATTTTCTCCTTTAGGGACTTGCCAGTGAGGAGGGGGCCATCAGCTAGTCCTATTAGCAAGCTCTCTGCCAAACTAGCAGCCACATCCACTAAAGTCTTGTGTCCCTTGTGAAACCTATCAAAAGCCCCTCCAACTATAGCCTTCTTAAAAGGTTTCTTACAGCATCTTCCATCTGCCAAGTCTCGTAAACCCCCTTTGTTTCTCCATTCTCCACGACTTTAGCTCTATTCCTAGTTATAAGAATTAGTGACCTCACTCCCATAGACATGGCCTCTCTAGACCTTTCCTCATTACTTGTCAAGAAAACAGTCTTCTGAGGCGATATTTCGGCTAAGGAGAAGACATTTGCTAGCGAAACATCCCTACCTATCCAAGAGAAGTGGATCAAGTGGTGAACTCCAAGTCTTATGATTTTCTCCCACTCCTTGACAGGATCTCCTTCCGAGATTACACCAACCTTGGCTCCTTCTTCCCTTGCTGCTAGAATCGTCTCTATTATTCCAGGTAAGGGCTTCAAAAATGCCCTCTTAACATCATGATAAGCGATTACTCCGGCGGATATTACCCTAAAGTCCTCCTTAAGCCCCAATCTTCTCATCATCTCATTGAAGTGGAAAGGATAGTCCTCTCCTTTCTCCCTAATGACCTCCATTAATGTCTCTAATGCTGTATCGAAATCGACTGGTAGACCAACCTCCTTCATTGCCGTGATAGCCCATTCTCTTGCAGTCCCTTTGAGTAAGTCGGAATCGTATAACACATTATCTATTTCCAGAAGGAGTAACTTCATTCTGTAACCACCTTACCCAGTTTTTCAGGCTTATCGGGGTCGAGCCCCCTTAAAAGGGATACGTTATATGCAAGGACTTGGAGAGGTATTACCATCAACAGGGGGGAAAACTCATACCTCGTTTCAGGTATCGGAATCTCCCCTCCTACTCCAATTCTTATTACTCTCCCTCCAAAGGATCTAACTCTCCTGACCACTTCCTTCATCTCAACCCAGTTCAATGAGATCACCGGAGTTCCCCTATCTACAAGCTGGATTGGGCCGTGGAGGAATTCTCTAGCAGCGTATCCCACATAATGGAGATTAGCGGTCTCTCTTAGCTTTAGAGCGCCCTCTAAGGCTGTTGGATAGTTAGGACCCTTACCGAGGATAAAGCCGAACGGTACCTCCCTAATCTCCTTAGCTATATCTTCCATCAGGTCAAAGCTCAGATCTATGGTCTTTTCCATCTTCTTAGAGATTATAGACAGCTCAGAGACTAGTTCATCTAGGACTATGCCTCTCTGTTCAGCTATCCTAAGTGCAAGCATAAACGAAACAACTAGTTGTGTGGTATAACTCTTTGTTGCCGCTACTGCTCTCTCCTCTCCAGCTCTGGTTAGTATCACATCATCTGAAACCCTAGCTAGGGTACTTCTTGGGGTATTAGTTATCGAGACAACCACTCCGTCCCTAGATACTCTCCTGAAATGGTCTACAGCTACTAGAACATCCTTGCTTTCACCGCTTTGGGAAAAGGCTACTAAAGCTGAGTTCTTAATTTCTGGAGGGAGCCACTCAGGTAACTCAGAGGAAGGAATCGAGGTTGACTTCAAGTTCGAGACTTTCATTAGTAGTCTATGTAATACAAGTGAGGCATGGTAGCTGGACCCACTACCTGTAGTATACACAAATCTATCGTCTAGGAGAGACGCTGCAGATCGAATCTCATCTACAGCTGACTCTATAGTCCTCTCTACTGCTTTTGGCTGCTCTCTGATTTCAGATATCATATATTCTCCAAGCCGTTTACCCACCAATCTCTACCAACCTACCCCTAAGAGAACTTTATTTATCTATTACTGGAGGAGAAGGCATATGGACGAGGACACAATATCCTTCTTCTCTAGATTTACTGAGGCTTTTGGTCCGTCAGGATTTGAGATAGAACCATTAAAGATGCTGAAGGAAAGATACTCTCCCTATGCTGATGAGATTCTATCTGATAAACTCGGATCTCTGATATTGGTAAAGAGAGGATCCAGTGAAAGACCTAGGATAATGGCCAGCGGGCACTCAGATGAGATAGGCTTCATAATAGTCTCGATAGAGGATAATGGCTTCCTAAAATTCGAACCGCTCGGTGGGTGGGTTCCGACAACATTACCAGCTCAGCGAGTGATTATAAGGTCTAAGAAAGGTGACTATGTTGGAGTAATAACGAGCAAACCTCCTCATCTCATGACTCCAGAGGAAAGAAAGAAGCCGATAGAGTTTAAAGACCTATATATAGATGTTGGGGCCAAAAACAAGGATCAGATAAAGGAGATGGGTATAAGGATAGGAGATCCAGCAGCCCCTCTAGCACCCTTTGAAGTCCTAAGAGGGGGAAAGGTGTGGCTTGGTAAAGCTTTTGACGATAGAGTAGGGGCATTTGTAGTAATGGAGACGATCAAGAGGCTAAAAGAGGAAAGAGTGGAGCATCCCAACAGCTATTATGCGGTCGCTACTGTTCAGGAGGAGGTAGGGCTAAGGGGCGCTGAGACCGCGGCCGATGTGGTGGATCCGGACCTATTTATCGCAGTAGACGTTGACATTGCTGGCGATTCTCCAGGGGTAAGCTCCTATGAGGCACCTAGCAAAATGGGAGAAGGGGTATCTATACTTACATGGGACAAGAGCATGGTGCCCAACGCTAGGTTAAAGGAGTTCGTGATAGAGGTAGCTGAGGAGGAAAACATACCTTACCAGCTGTCAGCTGTTAAGGGCGGAACAGATGCCGGAAAAGTTCATCTTCATAGGTACGGTGTGCCCTCGATAGTTTTAGGCATTCCAACTAGGCATATCCATTCTCATAGCTCAATAATGTCTCCGGATGACGTAGAGGCGGCACTTAGACTTATGATGGCCTTAATTAAGAGGTTAGATGATAGGACTGTCAGGGGGTTCACAGAGATTTGACCGAGTTGAGACTTACAGCACCAATTTCTTGGCTAGATGGCATAGATCACAGGACTGGAAAGATAGTTCAGAAGGATCACCCACAGTATGGGGAGAGTCTTGCTGGAAAAGTGGTATACGTACCACATTCAATAGGCTCGACAGTGGGCGCCTACACATTCTTTGCTCTAAGGAAATATGGTATGGCTCCAGCTAAGATTGTACTTGAGGAACCTGACAGCATCACGATAAGCGCCGAGTTAGCAGGAATACCTGTCGAAATAAAAGGAGCTAGAGAAGTAAAGCTTGAGATCGCCGAGGAAGTCTACGAGGAATTCAAGAGATATCTAGAGAAGGAAGCTTCTATCTCAGATGCAAGGGGATTCGTAAAGGTAAGTTCCGTTCATATATCAGGTGTATCGTACGCTACAATAGGCGAATATGGAAAAGAATGGCTGGCAAACCTCAAGAACAAGGTGAATTTCAGGGTAGTTGCAACGACAAACCCCCTAGGAATGGATCTAGTTAGATGGAGAGAGATGGGAATACCAGATAAATTCGCGAGAGGGCAGTTAGACATAGTAGAGTCGCTTTTGAGTATGGGAGCACTGCCTTCCTTTACCTGTACACCATATCTCTCCGGAAATCTCCCAAGATATGCGGAACATATATCTTGGGGGGAGTCTAGCGCTGTTTCATATGTAAATAGTGCTATAGGCGCCAGGACTAATAGGGAAGGAGGTACAAAGACCATAGCCGTTGCCGCTGTAGGGTATACTCCACTCTATGGAATGCACTTGGACGAGAATAGAAACCCTAGCTTAGAAGTAGTAGCTCCTGAAATAAGGGATACTATCGAATACTACGAACTGGCCTATCTTGTTGGACAGGAGCACCCTAACTCCATTCCCATTTACACAGGGTTAAAGGAGCCCAATTTACCTAAACTGAAAGCTCTAGCAGCAGCTGGAGCATCATCAGGCTCAATTGAAATGTATCACATTCCAAAAGTGACTCCCGAGGCCAAAACTCGTGCATCAAAGTCTATTTCGGTTAATAAGAAGGATTTAGCTGGTGTCAGAGAGGAACTAAGTACATTTGATGGAGGCACCGATCTAGTAGTCCTAGGGTGTCCACACATGTCCCTTCAGGAATTCAAGGAGTTAGCCATCCTCGTGAAAGGGAGAAAAGCGCTTAAGACATTCTGGTTATATACCTCTAGGACCATCTTATCACTGGTAGAGGGAACCTCAATATGGGCTGCAATAAGGAACTTTGGAGCGAAAGTATGGGCGGATACCTGCATGGTAGTGTCTCCCCTAGAAGAGATGGGAATAAAGAAAGTTACTACTAACTCGACAAAAGCTGCAAAATACCTCAGATCTTTAAGAGGACTCGATGTAGAGCTACTTAGCTTAAGGGAGATCATAGAAAGGTACAGCAGGAGAGAATGAGCAATAAAAGAAGGTAGGTATTTGGAGGTTATATGCCCAAGTAGGCCTTCCTTACATGCTCATTTCCGAGAAGCTCTTCTCCTGTACCCTCCATAACCGTGACTCCATTTTCTATGACATATGCCCTATGGGCGCTTGTTAATGCCATGTAGGCATTTTGCTCAGCTACTAGTATTGTTGTCCCCTTCTCCTTATTTATCTGCACTATAGTCTCAAATATTTTATCTACTAGCATAGGAGCAAGTCCTAGAGATGGCTCATCGAGCATTAGGAGCTTCGGATTCCCCATCAGCCCTTTACCTATAGCTAACATCTGTTGCTCTCCTCCGCTCAATGTACCAGCCAGCTGCTTTTCTCTCTCCTTTAAAACTGGGAATAGCGAATAGACGAATTCTAAGTCCTCACTTATAGAGTCTTTATCAGTCCTGAGGAACGCACCCATTTCTAGATTCTCTCTAACAGTCATCTCAGGGAACAGCCCTCTCCCTTCTGGTACATGTATTATCCCAATAGAGGCGATCTGGTAGGGTTCTAAGCCGACTATGGACTTACCTTCGAAAGTAACTTCGCCCTTTAGCGGCCTTATCATCCCTGAAATCACTCTTAGGGCGGTGGTTTTCCCTGCTCCATTTGCTCCTATAAGAGATACTATTTCTCCCTTTTCTACCTTGAGAGAAACCTCTTTAAGAGCGAGAGCCTTGCCATAAGCAGCTGAGACATTATCGGCCTTTAACATAAAACTTCTCACCCAGATAAGCCTTTATAACCTCCTCATTCGTGGATATTTCTTCAGGAGTCCCTTCAGCTATTTTTCTCCCGAAGTTTAAGACCATAATTCTCTCGCAAATGTTCATGATGACCCCCCATATTATGTTCTATTACGATAACGGTTATCCCTGATTCCCTGACCCTCCTGACTACATCCATTACCTCGTCCATCTCAGTGGGGGTAAGCCCTCCTGCAAGTTCGTCTAACATCAGTAGTTTAGGATCCATAGTAGGGCCCTTGCTATTTCTAGCCTCTTCCTCTCACCATGAGGTAGTGCCTCGGCGAGGAGGTCCTTCCTATGAAGAAGACCAACGAAATCTAAGATCTCCTCGGCCTTTCTTACGGCTTCCTCTTCACTCATGCCAGTTACTATGCCCTTTGTGGCGTATATAGAAACCAAGACGTTGTCCAGTACCTTCATGCCCA
>JAGGTZ010000112.1 GCA_021158805.1 Thermoproteota archaeon
AGCTGTAATGGATGCTAGATGGATGACCGCTTATAGGACAGCAGCAGTCAGCGCAGTATCAGCCAAATATCTGGCGAACCCGGATAGTGAGGTATTAGCTGTTCTAGGATGTGGTACCCAAGGAAGGAGTAATACTCTTATGCTAAGAGAGGTCCTCCCACTAAAGAAGGTAAAAGCCTACGATATAAATGAAGATGCTCTAAATCGTTATAAGAAATTTGTACAGGAGAATAGCGATTTAGAGGTAGAACTGACCAGCTCACCTAGGGAGGCAGTGAAGGATGCAGACATCATAGTAACAGCCGGCCCGCTACTTAAGGAACCTAATCCGGTAATTGAGGCCGACTGGACTAAGCCTGGGGCTACAGCTCTTCCATTAGACTTCGATTCCTATTGGAAGTCATCGGCAATAGCCTCTATGGATAAGTTTTACACGGATGACGTAGAGCAGTTGAAGTATTACATCAAAGAAGGTTGGATTCGTCCAATCGAGAGGATAGATGGTAGTCTCGACGAAGTAATTGTTGGAAAGAAGCCGGGAAGGGAAAGGAAGGATGAAAGGATCATGTGCATGAACCTAGGATTAGCGATAGAGGATGTAGCCACAGGTAAGTTGATATACGAGCTGGCCTTGAAGAAGGGAGTAGGAAGGAAGCTTCCCCTATAGACGGAGTTAAGACTTCTCTCAGCTCGTATCTCCCTAACCATGAGCAGGAGATTAAGTGAGTATTTACTGACTTTACTCGCATCCCATACATATTTCCGGCTGGTGACACCATTCCCTCACCTATTCTCTACTTTGAGCCTTTTTACAATTTCCTGAACTGGTTGAACAGGGTTAGCTAGAAACGACCAGATGTGCTACATGGCCACCCTCTTAAAAATCGCGCGGGCTAATTTTGAGGTCTTCTAGGGTAAGATTTTTACTTGCACGTCGTTAGGATTTAGTTAGATGATTATAGATAGGATCAAGAAGGTTCTGGAGCACAGAGATGAGGTAGTCTTCGCCTATCTCTTCGGCTCAGTTGCTAAGGGAGAAGCAGGGAAGTTAAGTGATATAGATATAGCAGTTTACCTTGATCCGAATCTCAGCAGAGAGAGAATGCATGAGATATTTATCGAAATAGCGAGCGAGTTGAGCTTTAGGGATATAAGGATCGATTTGATTCTGCTCAATACCGCTAATTACAGGCTTGCCTATGAGGTCCTGAAGGGAAAGCTTCTATTCTCAAGGAATGAGGAACTGAGGAGAGAATTCATATACCGCACCCTTAGGACCTATTTGGATAGGAGGTATTACGATCTCAGAAGGGTTAATACAATCCTATCGAGGTGACTCCATGTATTTTAGGGAGAGAATAGCCGAGAAGCTAAAGTCCTTGGAGAGGGCTCTCCTCTACCTAGAAAGTAGAAGCGATGTATCCCTACATGAGCTAATTGAGAACTATGAGCTAAGAAGTGCTGTGGAAAGGAACTTTCAGATAGCTATAGAGGCGGCTGTAGACATTGGAGAGATGATAATCTCCCAAGAGGGAAGCAGTATGCCGGAGACTTATAGAGAGGTCTTTCTGAGACTTGGAGATCTTGGGGTAGTCCCGGGTGATTTCGCAGACCGTCTCTCCCTGATGGCCGGTTTCAGGAACATCTTAGTACATCATTATAGCGAGATAGATGTGGTTAAGCTTCATGATTTCCTCAAGAACAGATTAGGAGACTTCAGAACATTCATTCGCTGCATAAGAACCTACTTAGAGGAGAGAAGTTAGCTCTTCATATGTAGCGAGATTTCTCGGTATATTACTTCATTTAGTACAGGCCGAGAGGAGATCCGGGTTAAAAGCTCCAATTTGTTGATCTCTTTAGTCTTTTTCTTTAGTGAAAAGGGTGTCTCTCATATCCATATCTCTCTAGCCATGAGTAGGAGATTAAGTGAGACCGCTAGCAGACCACCAACATCACCAATAGCTACAGCAGCCCATAAGGGAATTATGCCTAGAACGCCTGTATCGAGCGCCATCTTCTCGGGCTTAAGCTTCCAAAATGTTTCCACACTTCCTACCCTCTAAACCGTACTCCTCCCTGAGGAACTCCTCTATAAGCTCTGGATCGACATCAACTACCTTTGGCTTCAAGGGCTTCAACACAATCATCCCCTCACTGGCCTCAGCTATGACCTCATCTCCCTCCTTGATGCCAGCTTCCTCCCTCAGTTTCTTGGGCAAGATAACCACACCCTTCCTCCTGACCTTTAGAACCGACTTCAGAGGGTTCACCATCACTCAATAGTTTAACCAAAAATAAAAAGGTTAACTAGTGGTCCAGAGAGGACATTCACGGATATCATTACCCAAGAGAGATCCTCGACATATATCGATGATAGGCCCAAACTGCGCCTTCCCCCAGCAACCTGCTAGTCAGGAGAGAGTATGATTAAGATCTATCTCTGTTCTCTATGATTCGCACTTTCGTTATATTAACTCATCCTCCTAATATTGATGATGAGATACGAGGAGTTAGGGAGCACCGGTATAAAGATCTCGAAGATAGGACTAGGTACTTGGCAGTTCGGTACCTCTTACTGGGGCTGGGGGAAGGAATTAGATGAGAAGAAGGCCATAGAGATAGTTAGAACATCTTTAGAGTTAGGTATTAACTTCATAGATACTGCAGAGCTATATGGATGGGGCAAGTCCGAGCAGATAGTAGGAAAAGCAATAAAATCATTCGATAGAGAAGAGCTCGTCGTGGCTACGAAGGTTTTTCCTACGAAACTGACAGTTAGAGGCGTGATTAAGGCATTAGAGAGAAGTCTGAGGAGACTCAATACCAGTTATATAGACCTATATCAGATTCACTGGCCTAGCCCCATCTTTCCATTGAAGAGGGCTTTAAGAGCTCTAGAGAGGAAATTAGAGGAGGGAAAGATAGAGCTATAGGGGTTAGTAATTTCTCCTTAGAACAGTTAAAAGAAGCGAGGGGCTGCTTAGCCAAACAGGACATAGCCTCTAATCAGGTAGAGTACAATCTCCTCAGGAGAGATATAGAAAGAGATTTGCTATCTTACTGCCAAAAGGAGGGTATCACAGTAATTGCATATAGCCCATTGGCACAAGGTCTGCTTACGGGGAAGTATGGTCCAAGTAGAATGCCCCAAGGCCTACAGAGGAGATTTATGATATGGGCGAGTTACCGCAGGATTAACTGGTCTGTTGTAGACGAGCTGAAGAAAGTAGCAGAAGTCAAAAATGCTACCCCGGCCCAGGTGGCGCTAAGTTGGGTAATAAGGCATAAGGGTGTTGTAGCGATACCGGGGGCGAAAGATGTGAGACATGTGAGGGAGAACGTAGCAGCTCTCGATATAGCATTGAAAGAGGAAGAGTTAGCAAGGTTAGATGCTAAGCTAAGTTTAGAGGCAGGTCTCTAGATGCTACTAGGATAATGCTTGGTCCCTTACTATACTATAATGTCATGTCTCAAGGAAATGGCACTCTAGCCAGATGGAAAGAAAGAAGAGAGTTAAGATCTCCTCCTGAGGATGAGTAGGGCAGCTATAATGACGACTATAATTACTATTAGGACAATTATTATCTCGAGAGAAGGCATTGCTATCTCTGTTGGTTTTGCAGGAGTTTCGGTCTCGGCTTTCACCCTGTGGTAGCCATACTTGACTGCTTTATTGCCTACGGCATCGTAGGCCTCTATCCTATAGTAAAAGCTCTTGTTTAGAGGCATCTCATATGTCGGCCAGCCCGTCTCTATTACTGGCTTCAGTAGATTCCATGTCTTATTATCCTCAGATACATAGGCCTTGACCTCTTTAACGCCTGTACCAGAGTCATAAGCTCTATAGAAGAGGACTAGCCTATCCGATCTCTCGATCTCCTCTACTTTCAAGGTAGGCGGTTCTGTGTCCGGTTCCGCTTGGAGTATTATTAGCTTTCTCTGTCCCGGCTGGACATCTACCCTTAGCTTATAGAATCCCTTGCCTCCAGCAAGTTCTCTAACCTCTATCAGCTTAGCCCCTTCTAAGCCTGGATTCTCCGAAAATTTGCTGAGGACTATAGGTATCTCTACAGTTTTAGCTTCAGTTCCAGCCACATATAGAGCTATGCTGGGAGAAGAGGCGTCTGGAACCCTAAGGAAGGTGATGTTATATTTCCAGAGGGTAGTTGTCTTATCATAGCTATAGGATTTA
>JAGGTZ010000207.1 GCA_021158805.1 Thermoproteota archaeon
GAGCTGGCATGGGAGCTATTCGATAGTGGGAGGGTTGAACTCTTTAGAAGGTTAGCTGAGAAGTACAAGATTCCAAGCAGGTTCTTTGCCTCAGTTTTAGTTTCCTTATTGAAGTCCCTTAGGAGAGAGGGTATTCCTGTCGAGAACATTACCTCCAATCATTTTGAGGAGGTGGCTAGGTATCTAAGTGAGGGTAAGCTCGCTAAAGAAGCTGTTCCTGAGGCCCTAGCTGGGATTGCAACTGGAAAGTATAGTAGCGTAGAGGAATTCGTAAGGGAACATTCCCTTTCCTTAGACCAGTTAGATAATATCATAGAGGAAGCTCTATCTAAACTATCTGATAAGATAGCTGACAGAGGTATGGGGGCATACGGTATGGTCATGGGAGAAGTCATGAAAATAGTGAGAGGGAAGATAGATGGCTCTATAGTGAGCAAGAGAGTCAAGGAGAAGCTAGAAGAATTCATCCAACGTAGCTGACTTCTTCCCCCTCATTATTTCATTAAAGTCCATATCTAGGGAGTCAAGAATCTGCTCGAATGTGCTTCTCATTATTTCTATATACTTCTCCCTATCTATAGATCCCTTACTGGCTAGCTCGAGAGGCATTACGCCCTCTCTTCCTCTCACCTTCACGAACCTTATGACTTGGCCGGGGACTATCCTTTTACCCATTCCTTGAAGCATCCTCGCGACTTTAACATGTTGCGGCGTGGTCTTCTTGTAGTGATCTAGATCTTTAGAAAGCATTGTTCTAAATGCAAGTTCCTCTAGATCAAAATTTCCTTCTTCTAGCCTCTTGACGTATGATCTTATTGTGTCAGCTATCCTTTCCTTTGCTTGTTCAAAATCACCTGGCCCTTTTACCTCCTTCAGGATCTCGATAACTTCATTGAAGGCTCTCTTCACAAAATCCGGTATGTTCCTTTTCTTTCCTAGTAGCCCCTTGACATCCACGACTCCATCAGTAGTCACGCCTAGGTAGTTCTTTTTGAGTTTTGAGAGAACGACGTACCTATACCACTTATCGAGTTCTAAGTCTATACCTAATTTGGACTCTACAGTCCTCTCTAGTTCCTCTATATCGCTTTTAGAGGCACCTTTTATGAACAAGGAGTCCGTATCTCCATAAATTACTTGGAGTCCCATCCTCCTAGCCTCTTCTATGGACATCATGATTGCCTTCCTTCCTAAGGCCGTTATCATCTCAGCAGCAGGAGGCGAGTATAGAGGGAAGTTTTCGTATCCGAAAACCCCGTATGAAGCGTTTAAGAATACTTTCAGGCTTCTCTGTACAGCATCATACCACTCCCTCTTCTCTTTATCTTTTTCCTCCTTCGCCATCCTCTTATATCTCAGGACTCTGACGTCCCTTAAGGCCTGTATCAAGTAGGGGACTATCCCTATTCCTTTCTTGCATAGCCAGTGAGGAAGCTCTTCTACAGGTCTATTGACCTTACAATCCTCATGGGGACAATTAATTGTCTCAAAGCTCACCTTCCACCTACCTATTATGGAGGGATATAGGCTGGCGAAATCTATCACTGCGACATTAAAGTGAACTCCTGGGACTGGATTGAGGACTATTGCTCCCATATATTTCTTCCCCTTAATCACAGCTTGCGAGAACGTCCTTTCACCTCTAACTCTTTTTATCTCTTCTTGATCAGGAATGAGCCAGTTTCTCTGCCTATATTCGTAAAATATCATATTTTTTATCCAACTGGATACGCCCTGCCTTGATACTTCCTCCAATGACATCTTACTTATCCTTGAGAGGAGGAAGAGGAGTCTGATCAATTCTCCAGATCCTATATTCCCGAGCTTATGTGTTAAGATAGCGTCTTGAAGACAGTATTCCGCTAATTCAGTCACATCAACTTCATAGAAGTCCCTTGTCCCGAGTTCTATCTTTCTCTCCCCAAGCAGGGCCTCAGCAACCTCGTCGAGTGTATACCCAAGGTATTTGTTGCTAAAGACATAAACTTGAATTGATTTGTTACTGAATAGCTTGTATAAGTCAACATGTATTCCAGTATCTAATAGTGCCCTGTCCCTCTCAAGCCTTATCGGCTTGTCCTTTACACCTAGCTCCCTAGCTCTCCTCGCCAAATACGGCATATCAAAATTATCCCCGTTGTAAGTAAACACTAGAGGATATTCAGATATTTTATCTAAGACGCTTCTGATCAATCTGCCCTCATTTTCATAGGATATGAGTTCAGCTCCATTCTGGAGCCTTTTGGGCAGGGATTTTCCCCTGCTAAGCACATGTACCTCCTTATTTCCCTCACTGTCGACGAGAGCTACTGCTGCCACAGGCCTTCTTGGATCTGATGGATCTGGTATCTGATCGAGGGAAGAGAGGACCTCTATATCGACAGCAACGTTTCTCAATTGAGGAGCTGGTTCATCAAACAGAGGTATAAGAGAGGAGAAAATTTCACCTAACTTGGGATCTTCTCTTTGAAATTCCTCTGGGATGTGTTTCTCTACTGTTGTTAGAGGGGTAACATCTCCGTTCTCATGTACATTATAAACACACCCCGGTACAAGTTTTCTATCGTAAACATAGCAGTCATAGTATTTTATCTTGGCCTCCCAGACGTTGAAGCCCAATTTCACAAGCTCTTCTCTTATATTTCGAGGAGAACCCCCTATTGCCAATGGGTCCTTTGCCTCTACCTTGGTGAGAACAACTTTCTCATCCTTCAGCACGTCATACTTCTCGACAGTCGATGTGCTATAGATTCTAGCCGTCAGGTTAGGAGACAATATGTTCATAATGTCATCAGGAGGCGCATTAGTAAGCAGGTATGGCCTATGGCCTGTATTATCCTTAATAAGGAAGACTTCGCCTTTCTCTGGGTCATAGAATTTTAGGATGGCCGATCTCTCCTCCCCAGAGTAAAAGACAGAGAGTAGTATTCCTCTTCTAGCAGACATCTTCGACTAATCTAGAGGACCATTTAAATAAAGGATATTCACCAAGGTGATTGAATGGTGTAGCCCATGAGAAAGACCCTAATTGTGATCTTAGCAGCAGTAATGCTCTTTATCCAGGTATTTCAAGCACAATCCGTAAGGCCCTTACCGCAGATAACAATAAAGGTGCACGAGGATCTATCTGTTACCCTAAAGGCCAATGTCTTCAGGGTTATCCATGCGCCAGAGACCCTTTACTTCTCAAATACCTTAAGAGCGCCTATTCTGAGTTGGATACGTTATAAGGGGAATTTAACAGCTAACCTAACTCAAAACGGCCTAATAGGCGTCTATACGATGTTAGCTATACCAAGACCAGGCGATCCTGCTAGAAGGGCTAGTTTCTTCCCAGTAGCAGCCTCTAAGGGCCAATTTGACAATACCACAGTCCACACAATGATGAGCTTCTTTTATGGTAAGAGCTATCTTCTGCTATTCGGCCTTAGGTGGGAATTTGTAAACGCAACATATGCAGTAGCGCCCCGCGTGAACTTTACAGGGGTAAGTTCGATAGCCTCCGTGTCCTCAAGGAATCCAAAGATTAAGTACATTCATATGTCCTTCGACACAGAGACTCAAGAGGCCACCAAAGCCCTAATAGTTAATTACAATCTCACGGTAGAAAGTCTGCCTTTAGAGCTAAAGAAGAGCCCTCAGGGATACTACTTCCTCGACTTGACCCCTATAACAGTCACCCTTCCGGATGACATAGCTGCTAACCTATGGGTAAACTTCACAGATCCTAAAATAGGTATATTAGGAGGTACACCGCCGCCAAAGGTAGTTTTATGGAATAGTGCTCTCTGGGAGTTTGTACCTCAACTTCAAGAGGGAGGAAAATCCCTCATAGTGATCATTGAGAGGACAGAGCCTAGCTTTCCAGCATCACTCGTCATGATAGCCGCAATCCCTCCAATAGTAGTAGGGGCCTATCTCTTCTGGAGGATTAAGCTAGAAGGAAGAAAAAAGAGAAAAGAGGGTAAATCTACAGGATAAACCTTCTAACAATTTTTAGGGCGATTGCTAGGCTATATCCATAGCCAGGACCGCCAGCAACTATATCAGCACTCCTTCTAACTTCTTCTGGTGCGTTAGGCAGAGATATTGATATTCCTGCTATTGAGAACATGTCTAGATCATTATAGGAATCTCCAATAACAGCGGTTTCCTTGTAATCTATACCCATTCTATCACAGAGCATCTTAAGCCCTTTCCCTTTGTTGATGCCCGAAGGCATTATATGAACTGCATAGCCGCTAGATGTAATGTTGACACTTAATTTTCTCCTTGATAATTCCTCAGCTAGGAATTTCTGCTCATCGGGACCTATTCTTAACGCAATATCGACTAGTCTGAACCTAGAGTCCTCTGAGAGGTATCTGTCATATCTTATTTCCTTCAGAAGTTTCATTACTTCCATCATTACCTCGCTGCTTTCCTCAGTGATGTACACCTCATTGTCCAGGTAAACAACGCCCCCATTCTCCGCGATCCCAGCAATTCTCTCACAAGGCCTCAGATATTTCGAGAGGGCATAGGCTATAGGGTATGGATTCCCAGTAACTAGAGCTATAGGAACGCTCTTTCCTAGTTGACGAAGGGCCTTAACTGCACCTAAGTGTATATATGGCTTCTCATGAGTTAGGGTACCATCTATATCGACAGCTACTAACTTGACGACCTTCAGCATGTTTTATAAACACCTCCACCTATGCCAATTGAAGGGAGGTAAAGAAGGTTGCCATCATGGGGATACTCATACAGCGCCAAAGGCGAGCGAGAGGCTATGGCCTCTGGAAGGGACTTAAGAGTCTCGTTTAAGGAAACAGTGGAGCTTCTTAGAGAGATTAGGGGCAAGAAACTGTCCGAGGCTTATCAGATTTTGGATGATGTAATCGCTCTGAAGAGGGCAGTACCTTTTAAGAGATTCAAGAGGGGAATACCTCATAGAAAGGAACTTACGGGATGGAAAGCAGGCAGATATCCAGTTAAAGCCGCAAAGCTAGTTAAGAAAGTATTGAAGAGCGCTGAACATAACGCTATGAATAAAGATTTAGATCCTGAGAACCTTTACATTAAGCATGCTGCAGCCCAAGTAGGAAGTAAGCTGAAGAGAATATTCCCAAGAGCATATGGTAGGGCTACCCCCAAATATGAGCAATTAGTTCATGTTGAGATAGTTCTGGAGGAAAGGGAGGTTGAGGAAGAATGAGTAGCGTGAAAACAGTTCCCACCTATAAGAAATTCATACATGAGGGGATAATTAGGTACTCCCTACATGAGCTTCTAGAAAGGATCACTGAAAAGGCTGGGTTTCATGGGGTTGATATATCTTCCACCCCGGTAAGGGATGTCATAACAGTCTATGTAGAGAGACCAGGGATCGTCATAGGTAGAGGCGGTAGAGCTTCCAAGAGAATCGGAGAAATGATAAAGGAAACCCTAGGTATAGCTAACCCTTATATACAAGCGAGGAAGGTTGAAGAACCATTTCTAAGTGCTAGAATTGTAGCGAGTTATATAGCCAGGAGGATAGCAAAGGGTGAGAGGCATAAGAGAGTTGCATTTTCTGCTCTAAGGAGAGTTATGATGGCTGGCGCTAAAGGAGTTGAGATAAGGCTGTCAGGTAAGTTTGGGAGTCAGAGGGCCAGAGAAGAGAGATTCAGGGCTGGAGTTATATATAGATGTGGACAAAGTCAGGTAGAAAAAGTTGATTATGCTGTAAAACATGTATTGATGCCTCAAGGAGTGATAGGAGTAAGGGTGAGGATAGTAAGGCCTGATGTCGAAAGCCCAGACTCTATAGTGATTAAAGAGGAGAAGATAGAGGAGATAAGGCAGAGGGTGAAAGAGGAGAAGGAGAAGCTAATAGAATCAGAGATTATGGAGGTTGAAGTCCCTGAAGAAATTTCTGAGGAGGTAGAATTAGTTTCATCAGAGGATGCTTCTCAGGAGAGTGAGGAAGAGCAGGTAGTCAAGAGCGAGGAGGTGAGTGAGGATGCCGTCCAAGAAAGTTGAGGAACTAAGGGGCTCCACAGATGAGGAGCTAATAGAGAAACTTAGGGAGATAGAGAGAGAAATATTTCTCTTAGAAGCTAAGAGGCTGATGGGTGCCGCTGAAAAGGTACATCTGAGCAAAGCGTTGAGGAGGGAAAAAGCGAGGATACTCACTATACTAAGAGAGAGGGGGATAAAGCTATAGCTCCGATAAGACCATCAAACATACTTTACCATGAGTTAATAGGATTGGAGGTAAGCCTCTTGTCTACTCCTAATATAGCTGAGTATGGTATCAGGGGGAGAATTATCTATGAGACTAAGAATGCGCTGCTAATTAGGACCTCCAAGGGAGATGTAATGATAATGAAAGGGAAGAGGTTGTTTTTATTTAGGTTACCTAGTGGTAGAGAAGTTGTGGTATCGGGAGATAAACTGATAGGGAGGCCTGAGGAAAGGGTGAAAAGGGCATGAGAAAGTTGTCTGAGAGCTTAGTAGGTGATGTTATCCCACCCGAGAAGGAATGTGATGATGATAAGTGCCCATGGCATGGTAATATCTCTGTCAGGGAGAGGACTATAGTGGGCAGAGTTGTCTCTACTAAGATGACTAGAACAGTTACAGTTCTAGTTGAATATCTACATTACAGGCCGAAGTACAAGAGATATGAGAGGAGGAGGAGTAAGATACATGCCCACTTACCACCCTGCATTGACGTAAAGGAGGGGGATGTCGTAAAGATAGTAGAAACAAGGAGGCTTGCTAAGACAGTAAGCCATGTGGTTTTGGGGAAGGTTAAGTAGACCTCCTCCAACCATACTTACTCTCGTCGTAGAACGGCATTTTCGTCACTGTAACTGGGAACTCTTTTATACCCTTTAGTACAAGCTTAGTCCCAAGAGAAGAATATTCGGAGGAGACGTAAGCCATACCTATACCAGCACCTGTGGTAGGGCTGAAGGTCCCACTAGTGACAATCCCTACCTCTTTATCCCCACTAAACAGTTTATCTCCTCTTCTTGGAGATCTTCTTGTTCCACTTGTTATCCCTACTCTTATCCTGCTGATCTCTGATTCTCTTATGTTCTGTAATGCTTCCTTTCCGACGAAATACTGTTTAGACATCTTTACAGCAAAATCAAGTTTAGCTTCGAATGGGTTGGTCTCTTCGTCCATATCGTTCCCATATAGAACGAGACCTGCTTCTAATCTGAGTATATCCCTGGCCACTAGCCCACATGGAGTTACACCTAAGTTTACTAGCTCTTTGTAAATAGACTCTGCCCATTCAAAGTCGCTTATTACTAACTCGTAGCCATCTTCACCCGTATACCCGGTCGTACTTATGTATAGCTCCCTTTCGTCGTATAATGTTCTGACCACCCTGAACTTCTTCATCTCAAATTCCTTGCCTAATACTTTATGCACAAATCTCTTCGCATGAGGACCTTGTATTGCTAGCATCGTGGTTGATAGTGTTACATCCTCTATCTCTAGATCCAAGTTCCATTCATCTAGTAGCTTATGGAACCACTTGTAAATTTTCTCCCTGTTAGCCGCATTAACTACGAAGAGGACATAGTCATCCTTGATCTTAAACGTGACATTATCATCTTTTATGCCGCCTTTCTCATTTAAGGTGAGAGTATATCTAGTTCTCCCATCCTTTACCTTCATATCGTTAGATGTTGCCCTCTGAAGGAATTCTAGTACATCAGGACCCTTTATCAGAAATCTCCCCATATGGGACACATCAAATATCCCGGCTGAGTTCCTTACGCTTATAGCCTCTTTCAGCGAGCTAGTGTACTTCATTGGCATCTTCCAACCAGCAAATTCGAAGAATTTACCCCCTAAACTCTCATGAAGTGAATCGAGTGGGAGTTTAAGAACCATCGGAACACCATTACCCCTCTCTGAAGGAAAAGTTATTACGTTTTTCGTATCATTTCGAATGAGGGCTAAAGATGGAAAAGGAGGAGTCTGTCATTAAGGCTATAGAGGAAATAGCCTCCCAACTTGGGGAAGAATCCGTCCTCGTTGATGATCTTGATAGGTCCGCCTACTCTTACGATGCATCAGGCATGCAAGCTGTTCCATCAGCCGTCATTAGGCCATCTACTGCAGATGACGTTTCATTTGTTGTTGAGGTGGCTAACAAGTTCGGGATCCCCATAACCCCAAGGGGTTCTGGTACCTCCCTGGTAGGAGGTCCACTTCCAGTCAGTGGGGGATTCGTAGTTGACATGCAGAAAATGAATGGTATTATAGACAAGGACGAAGAGAATGGCCTAGTTAGGGTAGAAGCTGGTATAAAGGTTAGGGAACTCAATGAGATATTCTCGGATAGATTTATGCCAATAAACCCCGATGGTGCTGGCTTCTCAACAGTAGGAGGACTTATAGCAGAGGACTCGGCTTCGCCCCTCTCTATAAGGTATGGGACCATGGGCGACCTACTTTACGGTGTAGAGGTCGTCCTTCCTAATGGAGAGATAATTCTAGTCGAGTCTCCCGGTCCCCCAAGCCGTCGTAGTATCCTGAATTTGTTGGTTGGATCTGAGGGAACACTTGGTATCTTTACATCGGCTCTGCTTAAGCTACCGAGGAGACCAGAGAATAGGATTGCATACAAGATTGAGCTTACAGATATCTCAGATGCTTTAATACTGCAGGAAGAGATAGAGAAGTCAGGAATAGGTGTCTCTGCTTTTGAAGTATACCATAACTATAAGGAGCTAGTTGAGGGTGCTGGAACTGAGGCCGTAGCATTCATAGAGATATCCGGTACTCAGGAGTGCGTAGAGA
>JAGGTZ010000162.1 GCA_021158805.1 Thermoproteota archaeon
ATGAGAAGGAGGAGGCTCCCCCTTAGTATAAAGAAGGGATCTCTAGAAGGAAGAATACTTGAAGAATTGGAGAAGAGGGGTGGTGTAGCTAGGCAATCCGACATAATAAAGGCCCTTGATGCTCCTAGAACCACTATATGGAGGAAAATACGAAGACTGGAGAAGGAGGGCTACGTGGAGCTGGAGAGAACAGAGGATGCCACAATAGTAAAGCTAAAGAAAACCGCTGTAGGACTATAAAGACTCTCACAAATCTACCTCTGGCTGTATGTGGACTGCAATATATCTCGATATTTCTTGGATTTCTCGAATTCTTCGGCTTATTTTTTATGGGGGGATATATTCCTACATATCTTCATTTGATGGTTATGCTCTCGCCTTATCATTGTAATGTGTAGGTTAACAGAAGATACTGCCCAGTGGGCGCCCACTGCTAGGGAGGCATCCTTATGTCCCTGTACGTATAGACATACCGTGGTATGGAGACAATGGTTTTCATACCATCATATATTATAGGTAATGAACATGTTGACCTCGCTGCTACAGTAGCTAGTCGGATGGTTGAAACTGAACCGGAATTCATGGAGCTATTATTGATGAGGACCTCCATGCTCCCGTATCTTGCAATATTCCTAACGATGTTAGTAATGCTCCTGTCGATAATATTGTCTAAGGCTAGGAAGAAGGCCAGGAGAATAGTGAGGTACCCACATAGCGATTTCATCATCAGAGAATTAGCGGGGGGGGGGGGCGGAGGCGTAAACTGGAGAAGGAGGGCTACGTGGAGCTGGAGAGAACAGAGGATGCCACAATAGTAAAGCCAAAGAAAGCGAATAGGCGAAAGGAAAGAAGGAAAGGACCTATTCTCATCCCTTACTATCTAACCACCTTCTAATCATCTCTTCAACGGTAGGCTCCTTCCTCTTATTACTATATCTATGCAGAGGATAGCCCCCTACCTTGGATAACGCTTCTAATACTGCATTATCTGCTTCCCCTTCTTCATACTCGGACCAGCTAGCGTCATGTATGAAGGCCCCAGGTTCCGACCAAGACAATTCGAATTCATCGAGCTTTTCAGGCCTCATACAGATAGCAATCCTGTCTATTTTCCTGTGAATGGTAAGTGGGACCGTAAACAATGATCTGGGCTTAAGCTGATTCTCAACCCTAAGATCTTTAGCTCCGTACCTATTTCTAGCCTCTATAAGCTTATCCTCCACTTTCAGTTTTACATACTCAGCTAGTGCCCAAGCCGAGTCTAGGCCCCTAAGCTCGTGGGAAATAGCACGCTCATGTACCCGGACATGCGCTCCTTTACCCGACCAAAGGACGTAAACGGATCTCTCTATTCCGAGCCTCTCTAACTCCTTGACTACCTCTAAGGCCATGAAGATCGTCGCTTTCCAGTTTTCAATGCGGTTATCTATGTCTAGGTAGGGGGTTACGGCTACTACATTATCCTCAGAGAATGGGTCCTCTCTGGTCCTTAGCCTCCTGTATATTGATGTAGTAGCATACAAGGATCTGCAGCCCCTTCTGAGCATGAAATCTGGGAGATCGAGGGAGTTGATCGTGAGGGGTTTACGACCCACATATCTTATCCATGTAGTACCTGATGTAGCAGCGAGCCATCTCCCTCGGGAGAACCTTATGATCTCCTGTCTCACTATGGGCTTGCTATAGTGCTCCCTCACCAATTCTGCATCCATTTATTCACCCGGAACTGCCTCCTCAGACCTCTTCCTAGATTCCACTATCTTCTTAGAAACTATTGAAGGCAGTGCAAAATCCTCTGCTCTTAGGTCGATAGGGCCCACTAGCCTCATACCCCTCCCATCCTCTATGACCACCTCATACATCCTCAGATCATGGGGCGTCTGCCTCATCTTCTCCACTATTAGATACCTTCTGAGCCTCCCTCCCCTGACCACACGCCTAAATCTGATTATCCCATCAGCTATGTGCTCCAGACCAAATCCAAATGCCTCTGAAGTCGTTATAGCGTATTGCGTGGTTGCTAGGACCGTAAAATCCCATTTATAGAGGACCTTCTTCAGGTAGTAAGAGTATTTCCTAGCCATAGCAGGTTTATCTAGCCAGAAGGCACTCATACTGTCCACCACTAACCTAGCCCTGCCATATCCCAGCTTTTTCTTAGCCTCTACCACCTTCTCCACTAAGTCCTCGGGGTTCAAGGTCCTCAGACTCCACTGATCCGTGCTCAATAGGGCATCTATAACAATGGCATTTCCCCTCTCCACTGCATCAGCTAGTTCCATCCCCAAGACCTCTGCCTGCCTAAGTACAGACTCCCTCGATTCCTCAGTAGTCACATAGACAACCTTATCACCCTCTAAAATACCTTGCCAGGCGAAATGTATGCATAATACAGTTTTTCCTGTCCCCGGTTCCCCAGCCACGGCAACTAAGAAGCCACGAGGTATCCCTCCCCCCAAGATCTCATCCAACTTTTTTACGCCTGTAGACAGCCTCTCCATCACGGACCCCATCGGTGTAATTACCCCATCACGCGTATTATTCCATTTTGTTACCGAGCTGTCTGATCAGGACCTTTCTCTTTGTAGCTGTAGAAACAAGGTACTTCGCTCTCTTTCTCCTCTTCGATCCTCCTCTAACGTAAACCAGTATGCTATGACCCCTAGGTACCACTTTAGTCTCGATGCCTAGCGATGAGAGCGCCTGCTCAATCTCCTCTGGGTCGTATTCGGGTAACGATCCTCCACATGGACCCATGTCGCACATATGGCATCCTAATTCGTGGGCATCGACATTGGCAGAGCAAGCTGAAGGATATACTTTCAAGCCCACCCTCTCCGCGATCTTAGAGAGCATCCTCTTTACATCTCCCATACTTATTGGGACCTGATCCCTCCTATCCCTTGGTTCCCTGATCATTCTAGACTCAATGCTCTCAAAGCCAAGCTCTTGAAGCCTTTTGAGTATAGAGGACGTCACTCTAAGGGCCCCTAGGACGACTCCCTTCGCTCCAGATTCAAAGGCCTTCTCTAGGATATGAGGACCCTCCTCATCTGCTATTCCTGGGATCATAGGTCTGAAAAATAGGGCGGTATGGAGACCTGCACTGGCTAGGTTCCTTATGGTCTGAAACCTAAGCTCTGGTGAGGGGGCAAAAGGTTCGATCAAGGGAGCTTTATCTAAAGTGGGGATTGTGACAAGCGCACTAATGTCTCTATTGGCATCCGAGAGTGGTATAACATCCTCTTGAGAGAGATAGGCCTTCGTGGAGAGCTGACAAGGATTACCTAGGGAAGCGTTAATCACTCTCAGGTACTCAAGGGTTTTCTCCCTAATTCTAGGGAGGAAGGGTTCTGTTATAGATCCAAAGGCTAGAAAGGTGCCACCCCTGCCTATGAGCGTGAAGGGATTTGAAGCCACGGCATAAGCTAGTTGGAGGCCAGTAAGGCCGTATGGTTCAGGATCAACAGGGAGGCCCATATCCTCCAAATAGCAATAGAGGCATCCGAAACTGCATCCTCTACCTGGGTGGATAGTGAGGCCACAAGGTCTAGGCTCCCTATGGGCGTGACCATCTTTTAAAGCCTTCCTCCTCTCCTTATGGGAGAGTTTCGAAGCTAAATCCTCTCTAACCCTTAGCTTGTCCTTAAGCATCTTAGATAGCTCTATCTTTTTAGTCACCTTATCCCATACGAATGTCGATTCTCCCTTAAAATGCAATTCCCTGACTAGTTGTATTGGCACAACGGTGCTCTAAGTATGTTCCACCGATTGGTTGCACTTAACAAGCCCTCTAGCAGAACCCTATCCTCTCTCAAAGCAAATATTCTTAGGTTGTCAGGAAGATATTAGCCTGATAGCTGCTCCACGGTTCTTAAATATACCCTAACGGCAAATTCCAAGTCTCTAAGGCTTACTTGCTCCATATCTGTATGGGCAAGTTTCCCATCTCCAGGACCGTATGCGGCAATGCTCTTGACCTTCCCATAAAGCAGGTTCATATCACTCGATCCATACTTCTTGAGGAGCTTAGGTTTAGCTCCCAGGCTTAAGATGGATCTGATCAGTGCCCTCGGCACTGGATCATTCGGTTTGACGGAAACTGGGTTGGCGAACCATTTCACTAGGAGTTCACAATCTTCCTCAAGGACCTTTCTTAGATCCTCTACCACAGCAAGTGGGCTAGTGTTTGGAGGAACTCTAAGGTCTATCTCGGCGAATGCATGCTTGGGCAAGACATTAGAGACCTTCCCACCGCTGATTACTGTGACTGCTGCACTGGGCTGCTCGTAACTGGAGCCCGGAGCTATATCCTTGAACCTGACTATGGAGCTAATCAGCTTATCTATGGCAGAATCGCCTGAAGAAGAGGAGTGTCCCCCCTCCCCATAACAATCTATCCTTATGCGGGCCCCTCCTCTGTAAGATATTACCACACCCCTACTATCAGAGGGCTCTCCTATCACAATATAGTCGGGGAAATCCTTTTTTAAGAGGTGTTTAGCACCTCTACTGTCGCCTTCCTCACCCACTAATGCAACTACCGTTACTGGATAGGTGGACTCAGAGGCAGCTACTAACATTGCTGCTAAAGGCCCCTTGGCGTCAACGGCCCCCCTTCCAGCGATCATCCAGTCCGTCCCTATTACTGGGAGTTCCCCGGGGATGGTGTCATAATGGCTCACAAGCCATACATTTCCGCCTCCCTCCTTCTCGGCAAAGACATTGCCAACCTCGTCCGTATACGCCTCAAGTCCTAGCTCTCTAGCCAATTGAAGTAGAACGTCTTCAGCCTCTTTCTCTTTTCCTGTGGGACTATAGGCCTTGATTAGCCTAACTAATACCTCTCCTACTTTCTTCATTCCTCAGCGCACCCTCTATCTCATTGTAGAGCATCTCCACATCCTCATCGTTTATGAGATATGGAGGAAGCAGCCTTAGCACATTTCTTCCGGCCCTTAGGGCTAAAACACCCCTTTCCTGAAGGGCCTTTATGATCGGCCCAGCATCTATCCTTAGTTCTATCCCTAGAAGAAGCCCTTCTCCCCTAACCTCCCTTATTAACTTGGAGTTTACATCTTCTAGGGCTTTCCTGAGCTTGCTCCCAGATATAGAAGCCTTCCTTGGGACATCATCTTCAAGAAGGGTTCTTATCCCCCCATGAACTGCGGCACATGCTAAGGGATTGCCGCCGTGTGTTGAACCGTGTTCAGCACCTCTGAGGCTCCTGATAATCCAGTCCTTTGCGGCAACTAAACTAACGGGGAATCCCCCACCAATGCTCTTTCCGGCGATTATGATATCAGGGGTCACCCCTCTAGATTGATGGGCCCAGATCACCCCGGTTCTCCCAAAGCCCGATTGTACTTCATCTAATATGAGGGCAGCACCTCTCTCATCACAAGACCTCCTGAGCTCAGCTAAGAACTCCCTAGTGGATGGCCTTACACCTCCCTCTCCCTGAACAGGTTCCACTATCACCGCCGCAGTTTCATCATCTACGAGATCAGCCGACTCTATTGAATTATAATTGCCGAAAACGACGTTCAGGAGGGGGAAATCCTTCCTGTACTTGGGGTTCCATGTAACGGAAAGCGCCCCTAAGGTCCTCCCATGGAAGCTTCCTCTGAAGGCTAGGAACTTCTTACGACCTGTTGCTTTTACTGCCAACTTTAGAGATAGCTCAACAGCCTCAGCACCACTATTCTGGAAGTAAACATTAGTGAGATTTGGAGGGAGAATCTCACCGAGGAGGGAGAGGCATCTCTCCATGGGATCGCTATTGAAAGTGGGGGTTAGGACCATGATAGTGTCTAGTTGCTTCCTTAGGTCCTCCACTACCCTAGGGGGCCTATGCCCTAGGAATGCTGCCCCATGTCCCGTGTGGGCATCTAAGTATCTCCTCCCCCTCTGGTCCCAAACGAACTGTCCTTCACCTCTTACGATTCTGAGGCCTCTGCTACCATAAAAGGAGATTAAAGATACCATTAACTCACACCTAGAGCATAGCTTACCAGCTCTCTAGCTATGTTGACACCTGTAACTCTGGCGGCGTTCTTGAACTCG
>JAGGTZ010000033.1 GCA_021158805.1 Thermoproteota archaeon
AAGATGTGCCTTACTATAACATAAGGCTCTATAACTCAATAGAATGCGAGATTGGTAAGCCGAAGGGCAGGCCATCCTCGCATCTGGTGAGGGGGATGATGGCTGGTGCCTTATCTGAGATACATAAAACTGAGCTAACTGCAGAGGAGAAGAAATGCATAGCTGCAGGGGATCCCTATTGCGAGCTTGAGATAAGACCTCATCAGTCGTTGTAGGACATCCTATCAGTATGCTGGCGATCAGGAGAGTTGCCTCTCACCATTCCACTTGAGAAAAGAGGTATCGCTCATGAACACATCCCGTGGATAGACAGCTGATACATTAGAGGTATGTAACTCTCCTAAGATAGACTCTCCTTACCGTTTTTTATAAAAAACTGAATCTAATGTACTAGGAGTCCTCTTGGAGCTAGCAATCCTAGCGGCAATAGCCACGGGACTTATATAGGGCATAAATCCGGCCTCATATACGGAGGCCGCTAGGAGATCTGGATCATTAAGAGCGAATTTCTGGAGAGCCATAGATGCCTCTCTCCTTCTTTTATCTCTCAACTCAATTCTAGGAACGTTTTCTATTCCATCAATTTACGTGATAGGTCTTATAGCCTCAGCTGCTTCTTCAGCTCAAGACTGGGCAGCTTCGCTTTCCTAAAGGGAATCGCTATGATAGGACTTGGGAGGGCCACTTCAACAAGATCCACTTATGTTGTCTGGACGGCTTTACTATCCAGTGTTATCCTTGGCGAACTAGTCACTCCCCTGATCCTAGCAGAGGCCCTCCTATCCGTCTCTGGAATATGGCTCCTCCCATATGAGAGAGGTAGATGGGATGTTAAGGGGTAGCTTGGAGTTTAACGCATCATTTTCGTGGACACTTTCTCCCATTTTGTGAAGATTGCCTTAGAGTACGTAAATGCATTGAATATGTCCATATGAAATTCCCTAATACCTATTGATGGCTTACAGAATCCTTGTAATGCCTAACTTAACTGGTCCAAGCATGGACAGAGCTCTCTTTGGCGGTGTCATGGGCGTTGGAGTGGCCTTACTCCTGTAATACTATGCCATAGCCGGATAGGTGTTACAATACCAACACTGGCTATATCGATAGGACCACCCGCATCGCAGTTCGCTTCCTAGCTGGTAGGTGGGAGAGTAACTAAGAGGTACCTAGCTGGTTCTCTACTTGTGGTCCTTGGGTTAGTACTATATCATAGGAAGGTAACTGTCCCAGTAGCGAAAAGCGTATTATTTAGGAGTACCCTATGAGATCATGCTGAGAGGTTTAGGCAAAGGCATTCAGCTGTTGCCAGGGAGCCCAGCAACGTTATTCGTTCCTTGGGATGATGGTTATTATGTTATAGACCCGGGTTCCTCCGAGAGTAGGACAAAGGACATAGCCTCTGTGGGCAAGATAAAGGGGATACTGCTCACGCACTTTCATTCTGATCATGTACTGGCTGCTAAGGGGTTAACAAGTGAAGAGGGTATATATGCTCCAATTATAGAGGCTGGTGGCGTAGAATCCATTGGTTTGAGGAGAGCCATTTCCTTCGGAGGATATGCGCCTGAGGGACTAATATACCATGTAAAGGCCGTTAGCGTTAAGGTGGATCATGTCTTCAGGCCTCCCCACAAGATAGGGCCTCTAGAGGCCATACCCTTGCCGGGACATAATTACGGGCAAGTAGGCTATCTAACTGAGGATGGACTGCTTTATGCTGCTGATTCCCTGTTTGGAGATAAGCTCTTGAAGAGCGCAGGTATACCCTACTATCAGAATTACAGAGAAGCTTTGGAGACCCTTAGGTACCTGAGGGAGCATGCTAGGGATTATAGGAAGATTGTGCCATCCCATGGCCCGGTAGTCGGGGGGAGGAGGGCTGAAGAGCTATTAGATTTCAACATTGAAGTTGTTGAGGCATTGCCTGATAAAGTAATGAGCACCCTAATTTCCGGGGGGAGGACTGTAGAGCAGATAACCTACAGGATATTGGGAGAGGAAGGGGCGAAGATAACCCCCTCATCAATCATACTGAGTAGTGTCACCGTGAGGTCCGTGCTTGCCCATCTCTATGAGGAGGGTAAGGTAAGCGTGGAGGCTGATGAGAGGGGGCTAGTCTGGAAACTAAACATGTAACTCTATCTACTCTATGGAAAAGCTTAGGGGGTTAATAGTTGCTAAGAAGTTCATTTACCGTCTTATAGATCAGATCTACTGGGTCTCCTACTCGCTCAACGTAGCTTTCTGCCTTCTCTTTCAATACTGAGGATTCAGCCCTTTTCTGAAGTTCTTTAAACGCTATCACCAAGTTCTCAGGTTTAGGTTTCACTATTAGACCCTCAGCAATGAGTTCAGAGGTCACACAGGGTTCTTCTCTTGGAAATAGCGATATGGAAGGGATGCCAAGCAAGGCAGCCTCTCTTATCATCGTACCTCCACCACTGATAACCCCCGCAGCTGTCGAGATGAGATCCAGACCATCTACCACTCCCTGGTATACCTCACCTCTCGGGAGTTCTATACCACCCTCCCTCCTTAAGATAACCCCCTCGAGTCCGGTCTCCCTTAATAATTTATCAATAAGCTTTCTAAACATACCATCTTCCTCTAGATAGTGGGAAGATTTAGGTGGAGGTCTTATCACCAGATATTCATTTTCTTCGAGTTCTAACCTCTTGTGCTCAATCTTAGTAGGGCTCTCCAAGTAGTCGAGGACGTGAGCCACCTCGCATATCCCTTTAAATCTCCTGGTTTCTCCATATATGGGCCCAGAGAAGCATTCTGGAACTATAGCAACCTTTGAGAGGGGGAATGTGAGCCTAGTCACCACATGTGGAGGTAGATCGTTATCATTAACTACAATGAGCGGTATACCTAGCCCAAAGGAGACCCTCGCCTGTTCAGTAGACCCCTTTGACAGGGCTAGCTCGACCTCATACTCATCGAGGAGAAACATGAGCTTCTTAACCCTCTCAGAGAAGGCCTTGAGCTTATCTAGCCTATCCTTCCCCCATCTCCCAACGACTAAGGGCTTCCACTCACCCAAGAATAAGTTCGTGAGCTGAGGAAGATCACCTTTTTCTCTAGTAGTTACAAGGGCTTCTATGCTGAATTTCCTGAGGAACCTCCTCCAGAACCTGACATGGGGCTGATTTACCACATCTATCCATATCATTCTAACACCTACGGAACTATAGCGTATTCAACGATCAGCTTTATATCGACCCCCAATGCCTCTCTCAAAGTCTCCTCTGCAGCTTTGACAACACTAGGGGTCATTATCACACCCTCCCTGAAGCGTGACTCACTGATGTATACTTTAGCGTGGAGCACCCACTTGTCAGCGCTTATGCTCAGGGTAACATTAACGTCCTCTGGCATGACGCCAGCATAGGAGGCAACTACTCCCCTGACTATCTTCACTACATTTTCTGTCCTCAAGGTCTCTGCAGCCCTGACGCTCTCAAAGGCAGCGGCGCTATGGATCATTAATGTAAGAAATGTGAATACTATAAAACCATAAAGGGCTATTTTCTTCCTCCTGGCCCACAGAAACTGACTTGAATATACTAAGATCACCGAGAAGAGTAGTATTGAGTAGGCCGCACTCACATGGGGGAACTTGTGAATCCCGAGGACATAACCTGAGGCGAGCCAGAGTATTAGGGAGTATATGGCTACCCTTACCTTAGGACCCTTATCCCCTGAGGATCTGGCCTTCGCCCCCTCACTTAGTGTTAGCCTCACTAATATCGCTGTTGCGATCAGTGCTAGAGTGAGAAGAACGTCAGCCGTCAGAAAATCTCTGAAAAATAATGTTAATGGCGACATATAATCGAAGAGTGAGACTAGTCCCCCATGAACAGCCGATATATAGGCAGATATATTAGTCGACACTACTGCTCCTATTACCCATGCTAGGAGGAGGGGTAACAGCAGGAAAGTCACTCTCCTAGCTATAGACTTAAGGGCTTGAACTGTAGATAGGCCCCCTAGGAGGCCAATGGCCACCCTCAGCCAGATAGAGAGGAACCATATGCTGCTTATGACAATGGACCCAATGGTCGCTAACACCTTTTCCGCAGTAGTCCTGCTCGTTTTAGATGAAATCTCTGCTAAGGATTCCTGTAATCCTTGAAATACCTTTTCTATAACGGGAAAGATCGCATAAAGCTTTGCTGAGAGATAGCCGGCAGCTATAAGGGCGATGACGTTGACTGTGGTGAGGGTAGCTGACCCAACTAGAAGGGATGGGTTGAGCATAGCAATGGCTACGCCTACGGTTGCGGCAGGTGGGATTAGGGCTATAGCAATAGCAGACCCTACTAGAGCAGCTTCCGCCTTCTCATGCATCATAGCTAAGGAACCAGCAAATCCAGCTGCTAAGGCAATAAAGAGATCTACTAGGTTAGGACTCCCTCTAGCTGCTAGCTCTTTAGTCATCTGGAGTGGTACGTAGGAGCGAGCTAGAAAAGCAGTAAACCAAGAGATTATAACTACAAGGAGGATTCCTTGGATCCCTATCTTCAGTCCCGTGTAGAATAGGTCCAAGCCAGAGCGCTTTTCCTCCCTCACATCAACTAGAGCTAGGCCTACAGCTCCAGATACTATCGCCCCCATCAAGGGCGATAGTAGCATCGATCCGATTATGGCTGCCAAGTTATCTGACATGAGGCCTATTGTAGCTAAGCCACCTGCCAGAGCTACCATGATCATGGATTTGAGATCGGCCACATCATTCATTTGATCATAGGCCCTTCTAAGAATCTTAAGAGCTCTCTCCTTAGCTTCTTCCAAGAATTTCCCACTCTCCTCCATTTCTGAAGATAAGTAGTATGTTAGAGAGAGGTAACCCGTGGAATATAGGGGGAACAGTAGTATTAGGAGTATTACCACCCAGATCGACGCTGTTATTAGTTTATACCAGAACTCTAGGGAGATTCCCTGAGGCATCCTGAGCGAAGAGTCTAATTCGCTCGAGATCGACCATACAACTATCTGCAGGTTCCATAAATCACTAACTATGGAATTGAGTTCTTTTAAGGCATCGGTAATGTTTTGATATAGTTGAGAAGCCTTCTTAGGATTTGTCCTCTCCACAACAAGCCTTACTAACTCGCCAAATTCCTCAGCTATCTTGTATCTCTTTACCTTGATCTCCTTCACACGGGAATCATCTGGATTAACCATGACAAGTTTGTCTAACCTCTCATCCAAATCAGCTAGTCTCAGCGCTAGAGAGGTAACATGGGTGAGGGAAGGTACCACTCCAACCGCTACCTCCTTAGCTATCGTCGTACCTTCGAAGGACAGAGCTACCCTAATCGTCAAGAAGCCCGGTTCCTCGTCGCTATCTATCGCTATCGCAGCATAGTAGGTAGACCATTCCAGTGGCTGTATAACAACGGCTCTCGACTCAGACCACTTTACTACACCACCTCTCAAGAGTTCTATCTTTAAGATCGCTTTAGCACCCTGCTGAGCGCTTCCATATATCCGTGTAGTAACATTTACAGTACCTCCAGGACTTACGGTATCTGGATTGACTTCTACTTGTATATTGATTTGAGATGCTCCCTCTAGCTGAAGCGATGCCATCGTTAGTAGCGCAGTAAGGGCTAACAGTGCTAGGCGGTGTTTTTCCATGCTAGTCCCCTTTACCTTCTGCCCATCTAGAGCTTCCTAGATTTTAATGTTATTTAGGCTACAGGGAAACAGGTGTATCAGGAATCGCCGAGAGGGGAAGGGATGGTTATACTCGCTTCGGGTAGGACGGCCACTTTCCCATCCTTACGATTCAAAGCCTCATCTATGGCCCCTTGGATGCTGTTAAATGGTTTAAAGCCTATTCTCTGAAGGATAATTGGCTCCAACTCGGTTACTGCATAGACGTCAACCATGTCTAGTAATTCGATTATCTTTGCAACCTTGTGATAGCCCAGCTTATATCTCTCGTATATGATCTTCTCTATCTGATCTCTGCTTTTACCAGCCAGTAAATCGTAGAAATTCCTAGGGCCTATCCCGTCCCAGCAAGGTGCGATCAAAATGGCAATGCCCCCTTTCCTAACGGCAAGCTTAGCTGCCTCCAGTGCCTTGTGAGATTGGTAAAGATCTATTCCCATCTCACCAGGGGCGACCGCTACTACTATATCCGCGCGTGATGGCATCCTGACCCTGTAATAGCGTTCAATTTCCTCTACTAGGCTGTAGAATGACTCGAAAATATCGCCAGCTCGAGCAGCCCATACCTCTCCCTTCCCGGTGATCGCCACATTCAGGGAGAATATGTTAACCCTCTTAGCGACTATCTTAACTATCTCCTCTAAGTCCTCGTGGACTGGGTTTCCTCTAAGCTTTCCTAAAGCTGATTCAGGGCTAAGAGCTAGCTTATGATTCTGCTCCACACAAGTATAGCTGCAGAGGCCAGGAGCCATGCTTTTCCTACCCCCGGTGAAGCCCGCGAAGTAGTGGGGCTCCACTGAACCTAGGGTAATCACGAGATCGTAGTCGAAGAGCATTCTATTCACCTCTATGCTTGTTCCTCTGCTAGTCCTTCCTAGACTAACAAGGCTACTCGCTCTGCAGTCATGATGAGTGGTTCTGGACCTCAAATCGTCGTAGAGATGGCCAAGTATCGTCTCCCTATACTCCTCCTCAGTTGGAGCTCTATGAGTCCCAGTCGCCACTATGATGTCTACATCTCCCTTAAGTCTCGATAAGATATGTTCTAGCATTTTGGGGGTCGGGGTTAGCCTAGTGGCATCATTAACCACTATTAGGGTCTTTTTCGACTTATAACTCTCCAATTCTCTACCAATAGGGTTGTCTAGGGCTTCTTCAAGTAGCTCGTCGATGTCTCTAGAAGGGGGAGGGGTCACCTGATATATACCCATTAACCTCTCATCAGGTACGGAGAATTCCCTTAACTCATC
>JAGGTZ010000170.1 GCA_021158805.1 Thermoproteota archaeon
GGCCAGACCAAAAATAGGATGAATTATGCATTTGCTGTATATGATGCCCTTTGGAAGCTCCTCCTAATGACCCTTCCCTATGACTGGAGGACTTAATCCCAAAGGGTTTTTAATCCCTAATTCTCCCTCTACAGGAAGGCGCGCATCCGTTAGGCGCCCCTCGCGCACGATGTCGGGTGCGCCCTTAAGGGGTGATTGCGTTGGAAGAGGTCCCTTTAATGGCTGTGGTCAGGATAAGAGGGCGTGTTGACATAAAACCTGATATCAGGTATACCCTAGATATGCTTCATATAAGGAGGAAGTTCTGGGCTACTATAATACCGCTGACTCCTTCCTACAGGGGAATGCTTCATAAAGTCAAAGATTACACGACTTATGGTGAGATAAGTAGGGACACGCTGATAGAGCTTCTCAGGAATAGGGGAGAACTTACAAATGGTGGGAAATTGACCGATAGTTGGCTTAAAGAAAATACCGAGTTCTCTACCATAGAAGAGCTGGCTGATGCGTTAATTTCAGGAAAGGCGAGGCTTCATAAGTTGGAGTGGTTAAAACCATACTTCAGATTGACCCCTCCGAAAGGAGGATTTAAAAGGACAACTAAGAGGGCATGGACGGACGGGGGTGAATTGGGGTACAGAGGAGATGAAATAAATAAGCTACTTAGGAGGATGATATGATGCGTACTATTCCTAGGAGGAGGAAGAAAAGTAGGAAGCTCAGAGGGTATAGACTGCATGGATATGGTCAGCAAAGGCAGCATAGGAGGAGTGGTAGAAGGGGTGGTTTCGGAAAAGCTGGACGGAAGAAGCATCTCTGGACCTGGGTAACCGCATACTGGCCAGATTACTTTGGAAGGGGAAGGAGAGGATTCAAGAGACCGAGGGCTGTTACTAGGGAGGTAAGGTCCATAAACGTTGGCGAGCTGGAGAAGCTACTACCGGATCTAATTGCCCTAGGATATGCTCAACAACATGAGAATGGTAAGATAGAGGTAAACCTAGAAGAAGCGGGTTATGATAAGCTCTTGGGGAGAGGGGAGGCACGAAAACCCCTAATCGTCAAGGTACCTTCAGCATCAGATAACGCCGTGAGAAAGATAGAAGAGGCTGGGGGATCGGTAATCATCGGTAAATCGGGAGCATAGGGTGATGTTCTATGAGTCTAGTCAGGGAACTCTTTTCTAAGATGAATAGAGCTATCCCTGAGGTGGAAAAGCCGAAACAGATGCCTTCTCTCAAGGAAAAATTGCTATGGACAGCAATAGTACTCCTCGTATATTTCTTCTTGACAGAGGTTCCGCTTTATGGTCTACCCCGTGGTGGACTTGACTACTTAGCTGAGCTGAGGGTAATCTTCGCAGGTGCTCAAGGCAGTATAGTTGAGCTTGGAATAGGACCTATAGTGACAGCTGGTATAGTGCTGGAGCTACTCGTTGGTAGTAAGATCATACAGCTAGACCTCACCGATCCAGAAGACAGGAAATTCTTCCAAGAGGCTCAGAGGGTTGCTGCCATCTTCTTCATATTGTTTGAGACATCTGCTTATGCAATAGGTGGCAGGTTCGGTTCACTAACTATGGAGCAAACATTGCTAGCCATAGCACAGCTTTCATTGGGTAGCTTTCTACTTATGATGTTAGATGACTTAGTAAGTAAATGGGGAATTGGAAGTGGAATAAGTCTCTTCATATTAGCAGGGGTAGCTCAGAGGGTATTATGGGGAGCTTTATCCCCTAAGACAACTCAAGGAAGGTATGTGGGGGTTATCCCGGCGCTCTTAACCGAAGGAGCGGGTGCGCTGTATAGAGGTTACCTCCCTGACCTATTAGGGCTTATCGCCACGTTTGTCGTATTCATCGCTGTAGTATGGGCCTATGAGGTCAAAATAAATGTCCCAATCGCTCATACAATGTATGGAGGGTATAGAACGAAGTATCCCATAAGACTGCTTTACGTAAGCAACGTTCCGATAATATTCGCTTCTGCTCTACTTGGCGATGTAGATATAATGGCTAAAATAGTCTGGTCTAGAGTTGGATCGAATCCCGAGGGCTGGCTCAAATATCTAGTAGACTTTCTAGGTAAGTACGAGGCTGATCCCATTTCCGGGACAATTAGACCTGTTTCCGGACTGGCATATTACTTAGCAATGCCAAGGGGGCCTGAAGTTCTGATCGAAGACCCTATTAGAGCAATCGTATATTTAGTGATCTTAGTTGGGGCTTGTGTAGCATTCGCTAAAATATGGGTAATAACTGCAGGGATGGACCCAAGGTCCGTCTCAGAACAGCTAGTTAAGCAAGGGATAGTGGTGCCCGGTAGGAGATCTACAGCTAGGGTCATGGCTAAGACTATAGAGAAGTACATAGAGGCGGTTACCTATCTAGGCGGATTTGTTGTCGGTCTATTGGCAGCAATAGCAAACTTCTCAGGCGCTCTAGGGACAGGAAGTGGTATACTTCTGGCTGTAACAATAGTAGCTGGCTTCTACGAGACACTGGCTCGCGAACGCGCTCTAGAGATGTATCCAAGGCTCAAGAGATTTATAGGGTGAACATACCATGCTATCCCTGGACTTAATCCTCTTTCCACCTGGCTCGATTCTCTTCCTGATGGTGTTAGCATTCGTGATAAGCCTCTCTATAAACCTGATTAACAAAAAGCAGATCGACTACAACAGAATGAGAGAGTTACAGAAAATCATAAATGAGTATACAAAGCTACAGAGGGAAGCACTAAAAGATCCCGAGAACAAGAAGTTAAAGAAAAAACTGGACAGGATGAAACCTCAATTTGATGCCGCTAGGTCAGAAATGTCCAAGATGAACCTTAAGCCCATGCTATATACGACTCTACCAATACTCATCATCTTTTGGGCCTTAGGTAGCTTCTACTCAGAAATTCCAGTAGCTAAGCTTCCCTTCCCTCTACCTTTCATATTAGATTACTTCCATGGGAGTAGTGCGCTCTCTAATCAAGTAGTGGGTTACTTAGGCTTCTATATAGTATGCTCCTTCCTCTTCTCCATGATCCTTCAGAGAATACTCGGAACGTCATTAACACAGTAATTACTTCAGGGCGGTTAGGCAAGCTCAAAGGTATGGTTCTACAAGGTCGAGGAGTTACCACTGAGAACTGGAGAAACCTTTAAAATACAACAATGGATTGGTAGCCCGGCCACGGAGGTGCAATCCCTTGATAATTCGAGACATCAATAAGAGAGGTCGTAGAAGGCGATTAAAGAAGTCAAGAGTAGCTGTTAAAACTCCAGGAGGAAGAACTGTCTACCATTATAGACACAAGAAACATTCGGTAGCTAAATGTGCTAAATGCGGTTCTCCCCTAAATGCGACCCCTACCGGGCCCAGATCCGTTATCGCAAAATTACCAAAAAGCCAAAGAAGGCCTAATAGACCATATGGAGGGAACCTCTGTCCTAGCTGCCTCCGTGAGCTTATGATATCTAAAGTTATAGAGGAGGGAATGTCCCTCCTAGCGTCCTAAGGGACGCTCCCTTACTCGCGAGAGGGGGTGTTTAAATGGCTGTTATAGAGGTTGGAAGGGTTTGTAGGAAGATCGCCGGTAGAGAGGCCGGCAGGCTATGCGTTGTTGTGAGGATAGTAGACGACAACTTTGTCGAGGTGACAGGGCCTAAGGAACTTACAGGCGTTAGAAGGAGGAGATCTAATGTTAAGCACCTCGTTCCGCTGCCTGTGAAGCTAGAGATCTCCGAGGGAGCAGGTGATGATGAAGTCTTAGAGGCCCTTAAGAACACAGATCTCTATCCTAAACTCCTAGAAGAGAAGGAAAAAAGGGAGGGGAAGGGGAAGAAAGGGAAGGAATCAGCTGAAGAGAGTGAGGGAACTGCTTGAGCACGGTAGATGAGGAGCTAATAGTCAAGAGTCCAGCAGAGCCAGGCCCATATGGCTACAGGCCTCATGAGAGGCCCCTTCCTTTTTACATTGACCATGGAGTAATAAACTTGGATAAGCCGAGAGGCCCGACCTCCCATACTGTAACTAGGTTAGTCAAGAGAATACTGGAATATCCAGGAAAAATAGGACACTGTGGAACTCTAGATCCTAAGGTCTCAGGTGTGCTCCCGATAGTCTTAGGAAATGCAACTAAGCTGAGTAGGCTGATAGCTGGCTCCGATAAAGAGTATATAGGGGTCCTCTACATTCATGGAGAGATAGAAGAAGAGGAACTACTCCACGCCCTTGAGAAGTTCACAGGACCTATCTTTCAAAGACCCCCGGTTAAATCAGCAGTCAAGAGAAGCCTTAGAGTGAGGAGGGTATACTCGATAGATCTCCTTGAGAGTGAGGGTAGGTTCCATCTGCTGAAGGTACACGTTGAATCTGGTACTTACATAAGGAAGCTATTCTATGATATAGGGGAGTTTCTTGGTGTTGGAGGAAGCATGAGGGAGCTTAGAAGGATTAGATCGGGGGGATTTAACGAGAGAGATAGCATAACTCTTGAAGAACTATTTGATGCCTATAGAAAGTGGAAAAAAGATGGGGATGAGCAACCACTGAGGAGAGCTATACTCCCCCTGGAAACAGTAATTGTAGGTATGCCTAAGGTTATAGTGAAGGATAGTGCCGTAGCATCGATCACACATGGTGCATCATTAAAAGTCAGAGGAATAAGTTCCTTATCTAGGGGAATAAAGAAGGGATCCCTCGTAGCTATAATGTCTTTGAAGGGAGAACTGATTGCGATAGGAAGGTCTGTCTTAAGTGCAGATGATATAGTAGAACTAGATAGTGGTATAGCTGTGGAGATAGAGAGGGTAGTAATGCCTAGGGACCTGTATCCTCCCATGTGGAGGCGCAGGTCAACATAGACATCTAAATCAGATGCGCAACCATTAAATTCCCCATATGATGAATCATAGTCTGGGAGCCCAGCCCAAGTATCTCCCAAGTAGCCGGGGTGCCCTAGCCCGGAAGGGGGCTGGCCTGGAGAGCCAGTGGCCCATTGGGCCGCGTGGGTTCAAATCCCACCCCCGGCGCCATATAGCTAAACTACAGTTAAGGTAGTTAAAAGCTGCCCGACCACCTTAGCAGTGCCGTTATGAAGGGGAAAACGTTTTCTCCTTCATGATGTTTTATCTTAACACTGCTATTCTCTGAGATTATCACATTCCTCTCGGACCTCAACTGAAATAATGACGTAGGACATCTTAGGGGTCTAAACCTATAGGGAAGGTGTATCCAAAAGGTTATATTACACTAGGGTCAACTCTCCTGAAAGAGGGGTGAGAAATTGTCGGAAACAGTGGAGCTAAGGAGGGTGGTTA
>JAGGTZ010000147.1 GCA_021158805.1 Thermoproteota archaeon
CCCCAGGAGGATAAAGACTAGGGAACTAGCTAGCGTTCTGGGAATGAAGCCATCAACCCTAACAGAGATCCTCAGGAGGGCCCTTAGAAAGCTGATAGTCGAGCATTATGGGGAAATAGCAGTCAGGAATCATGATAGCATCTAACAAATTAATAGTTGACGAGAAGAGCCTGTGAGGGGCTGGAATAATGCTCCTCCCGGGCCTATAAAGCTTTGAGATAAGTTATCGAATATCCGGACTATCAGTGCTCGTTTTGAGTTCAAAACATTGTAGCGACCCTTCTATAGTGCCTCAGTCATGGAGCCCTGCACCTCATCTAGAATCAAAGCGAGCGATTTCCCGAAGAATAGATAATAGAAGACGCCCACTATGGCTCCCCCAACATAAGGGACTGCCTGACCAATCGCACCAACTATGAGGAGGATCACGAACATTACCACGAGCCATATCAGGTAGCTCCCCAAACCAACTCCCTTTATGAGCCCCCAGTTCTCACTAAACGCGAACAGCTTTGAGAAGTTCCCTGTTCTTATCATGTTCCCAATAGCCATGGTCCCTATGATCAGGAAGATGAAGAGGAGGATTACTCCAAGCCAGAAGATCGTGTTACCGAAGATCCAAGAGATCGACCATGCTAGAGAGGGTGCACTGCCCCACATGAAAGTAGGCATTGATGCGAAGATACCGATTCCCATGACTATAATTGGTATCAAAGCATAGATAATAATGGCAATTAGGACTAGAAGACCATCAACGAACAATTTGCCATAATCGGAGAGTTTCGGCGGTTCCTCAGGACTCTCTTTGACTATTTTCGCCATATACCCCAGAACGATGAGGTTTATCACGGGTATTATATTCAGTACTATCAGGAGGATCAGATTGCCCAAATTATTGAAGATCTTACCCGTGAAGGAGGCAGAATTATTCAGGTTCTCAGATATATCCACATGAATACCCCGTGAATAAAAGAGATCTATGATATTAAGTTATCTCATCAAAAGAATTGATCGCTATGGTGTTTCTCTCAGGGATCCGGGAGTGAAAGGGCTTAGGGTCCTATTGTCCTTATACGAGGTATTTGTGAACCGTTATTACTGATACCGCTACATGGGAGGCCCTCTACTATTTCCTCAGCCTTTCTTAGCCTCCCTATCGTCGACAATTAGGTCTATGGACGCAGTATCGTACGGGTACCTCAATCTCAACCACCATTCCTAAGGGGAAGGCCTTCCGCAACTCATCTAGCTTCTCTTGCACTAAGAAGGCGCGCCTACCTCTCTTAGTGGTGCCGATGTATTTGGTGGGTTTAGTTGCTCATGATTATAATTTTGCTAAAATCAGCTTTCTCATGACGAGGAAGGACATTGGTGCAGTTCACGGGGACAGCGAACAATTTTTCCTCCCGTCGCCGTAGACTACAGCGGCGATAATGTTATAAGGTTCGTATATACATGTATATACAGGGGAGCAAGTGATCAGCGTCAGGATAGGGGAAGAATTGAAAAGGAAGATGTCGAAGTATAAGCACATAAATTGGAGCGAAGTCGTTCGTAGAGCCATAATTAGGGAGATAGATACCCAGGAGAGAAGAGATCTGGCTAAGGCCCTACTTTTGAATGAAAAACATGTGATAAAGCCGGACAAAGAGTTCTCAAGCGTCGAAGAGATAAGGAGGTGGAGGGAAAAAGTTAGATGGCGAGAAGAGTAGTGCTAGACGCCTCAGTAATTGCTAAGTGGTTCCTCGAGGAGGAATATAGAGATGGGGCTCTGAAGATAAGGGAGGATTTTATCTACGGTAAAATAAGAATTCTTGCACCATCAATACTCCCCTTCGAGGTGTTAAATGCTATCAGATTCAGCAGAGGGGATATAAGCCCATCTTGTTTGGAAGATATAGCTACGAGCCTCTCACTTTATGGATTTGAGCTGTATGATCTCACATTCAACGACGATTATAGGAGGGAGATCTCTCACATTTCTCTAGGCAGGAGCGTAAGCGTATACGATGCAAGCTATGTGGCCCTAGCGAAGGTAATGAGGACAGATCTATTCACTGCCGATGAAAGGCTCATAAGGAGGCTGAAAGGTAGTGATGATGAGAAGTATGTATTCCATATCAAGGATTATGAGGCATTATACCCTTGAATCCCAAGTTATAGGTCATCGTTTGAGAAGTCCTAATTATAGAAATGTTCTACCTCAGACATCCTGTGTCAGTCAAGATATCGAGCTGCCTTGATAGAATTCCATATCCTAACTAGTTCATCGACTTCCCTTTCTTCTCCCTGGATCACAAGATCATTACCGCATGCTATGAGCAGATTTGCGCATAGATCGAAGTAGCAGCTTATCTTAGGAGTCCATAGGACTATTATAGTTCTCAGCAGATTAGCTCGAGGGAAGAGTATAGCTTTAAACTCCTCAAAGCTATCTGGAATTGGCAGAGACACGTAGAATCCTTTACCTGAGAGATTAAATCCTGAATTTTCATATCTTTCCTTAATCTTCCTAAGAAAAGTAAACCAAGTCATGAGCTCTTCTAGACTAGCACTTGTGACTCTTTTTGGAATGCCTCTCTCATCCATCAAAATTGGAAGGCGGACCGTTTTCAATTTATCTCCCTCTTCGGCTCTGAGAGACATCTGTTCTCTTATATAATAAATCTACAATAATTGGAGCATTCCGTCTTCGTGAATTGCATCATGAAGCTGATGCACTTGCACGGCGATCTCACAGAGATGTCTTAACATAGCTTAACTTATCTCTCTTTATTCAACCTAAACTCGGATGAACAATGATTTCCCAACAACCAGTAAACATTTATACTGGTATATAATGATACTAGTCTTATGAGAGCACTATCTCTCACCCATCTGAGCATCATCAATGAAATTGCTTCATCCGACTTTGGAGTTTCATTCAATGTCCTAGCTGAGAGATTGAAGGGGAAGGTATCAAGAGTCACCCTCTCCCGCGAAATAAAGAAACTGATAAAGTTAAGATTAATAGATGTCACTCCGGATCCCTCTCATAAGCAGAGATTATTCTATAGAGCTAGAGATGAAGTAAAGAGACTTGTAGAAGATTTTAGAATAACCAAGACATCTAACATAGACCAGATCCTCACAAATATGGCGAATTTGCTTAGTTCTTATGCTAGAAAGGTCAAAGAGATAAGGAATGAAGCTTTGAGGGATTATATGAGATATCTCATTCTAGAGTCCTTGAAAGAATCTCTAATCCTGTTGGAGGATGAGAATAATGGTTAGAATTGTACTAACAGCTGATGAAACTTTAATGAGCAGCTTTAGGAATTTGCCCCTCCTAGATTTCTTCGGATGTGCTCCTTACATATTATCCCTACGTTGGGTCTATCCTCTTTTAAATTCAGAACTTCCTCATGTAAATGGAATAATGAAAGAGGCTCCTTATTCACTGAGAAAGGTCGAGGCAGCACTTCTTTCATCGGGATATGATAGAAGAGATGTTGCCGTTGTCCACCCGAGGTACCTTCACAGATTCATAGGAGATGATACCAAAATAGTGGGGGTCTCTGCTATGGATCCCTTTGGACTTGGACCAGTCACTATGATGTTCACCAATGGAGGAACTTTTCAGTCCTTCACAGAGCATAAATTCAGAGAGCTTATAGGGGCAATAAATTCAATCAGAAAGAGGAGGGGTACTAGGTTCAAGCTGGTGGTCGGTGGGCCAAGTGTCTGGCAACTTGTCAGGAGGAAAGATGAAGCGATTAAAATGGGAATAGACCATGTAGTTATGGGAGAGACCGAACATGTTATTGGTGATATCTTCAGATCTATAGAGAGTGATAATGCTAATTGGCTAATTATGGTTAGAGGTTTTCCTGATGTGGATGAGATACCTCCAATCGTCAATCCGGCATATAAAGGCATGGTGGAGGTCATGAGAGGTTGTGGGAGAGGCTGCAATTTCTGCCTTCCAAACGTTAGAACAGCTAGATATATGCCAATGGAAAAGATAATGAAAGAGATAGAAGTAAACAAGAGAGGAGGATTAAAAAGGGCATGGGTTCATAGTGATGACATTTTTCTCTATGGATTGAATGATAGAAGACACTTTTATCCAAATAGGGAAGCTGTGGTAAATCTGTTCAAGGAAATAATGAAGGAAGTTAA
>JAGGTZ010000224.1 GCA_021158805.1 Thermoproteota archaeon
AGGGGATACCTACCATTCCCGTCAGGTAGGGGTAGATAGCCACAGCGCTAGACAGGATAGAGAACACCGAGGCTAAGACTCCAGCACCTCTTAAGCCGAGGAGTACGGCAACTGTATGGAGTCCATAGGCTCGATCTCCTTCTATATCCTCTATCGTCTTGACAATTTCCCTAGACATGTTAGAAAGGAATGCTATTATGGAAAACAGTACCACCTTAAGATCCACAGTACCTACCGCTAACCCCCCAAATATGAGTGTGAAGGCGACTCCAAAGCTTACTAATGCATTTCCAACTATTCCCAGGGCCTTGATCCATCTAGCATAGGCATACCAAGCAATCGAGAAGAAGATAGCTATTATTACCTCCTCTATCCCCAAGAAGCTGCTGATGAATATTCCTAAGAAAGAGAGCATAGCATATGACATAAAAGCCTCTCTCATAGATATTTTTCCCGATGGTATTGGCCTATCCGGCTTGTTTATTGCATCTATAGGAGCGTCAAAATAGTCATTTATTGCATTGCCTGCCATGAGAATAAGCGGGGGAACCAAGCAGGCCAGAAGTAGGCTCAAGCTTATCTCTCTGCTGACTGAGAACCAGCCAACTAAAACGCCTATTGTAGACATTAACGCATTTTTAGGCCTAAATAACTTGAGTAGCCCTACTATCTTCTCCTTATTCATCACTTCATACACTTGACTTGACATTTTTATGGTTAGGCAACCTAAATATCTGGATCGGATTGACGGTAAAAGTTGGTGTTATAGGCTGTGGGTGGTTTGGCTCAGCTCATGCGAGAGTGTATAAAGCTCTAGGCAATGCTCAGCTCGTAGCAGTCGTGGATAGGGAGAAATCCTATGCTAGGAGGCTAGGCGAGTTATACCATGTGAACTACTATACTTCTCTTGAAGAGATGGTTTCTAGAGAGAATCCAGATGCGGTTAGCATTGCAGTTACCCCTCAAAATCTTTTTGAGGTAACCAAGCAGGCCCTAGAGGAAGGTCTCTCGGTGCTAGTTGAAAAGCCCATAGTTAGCAGCGAGACCGAACTCAGGGATCTAGAGCGCTTGTTAAACAGGCATAATGCCATATTTATGCCTGGATTTATAGAGATATTTAATCCCGCCGTTGAGAAGCTGAAGGGTCTAATTAGTGAAGGAAAAGTAGGTGATATATTATCGCTATGGTCTAGAAGAGTAGGGAGGCTCCCAAAGAAGTCAATAGGTTGGAAGATAGGTGTTTCCTTGGATTTAGCCATCCATGAGATGTATGTCCAGATCTACGTATTAGGCAGCCCTCCGCTTAAGATATCGTCGTATACGGCAAAGCTGTTGAATGGTGAGGGAGGAGAGGATTTAGCCATTTTCATATCTAAATTCCCCGAAGGGGTGACCTCTACAATTGCCGCTAACTGGCTTACACCCTCAGGACTTAGGGAAATGCTAGTAATGGGAACTGAGGGGAGCATCATGGTGGACTATCCCAATCAGTCCATCAAGATAGAGACTACTGATAAGACAGAGCAGCCAAGAATAAGAAAGGAGGAACCACTCCGAGGAGAGTTATCTTATTTCATCGAGCATGTCAAGAATGGTGAGGATCCGGAGATAGGATTTAGGTACGCTAGGGATGTTTTAAACACTCTCTTCACGGGCCTGAGGAATAAGCTAGATATCTAGGTGCCTAAATATGAGAAAGGGGGTTCTTAGAGGAGAATTTGTCTATATATCTGGTAATTTAGTTGAGAAATTATACAGACAAGGCTATGGTGAGATGATCGGGGAGGATACTCTGGAAATTCACGCATTAGAAGCAGCGCATCTAGTTTGGACAAACAAAATCACTGTGGTAGATGAATCTAATGAGCAGGTAGGTCTAAGCGTGCTATTTAACTTAATTGCCAAGGATCCCAGGGGGTTCCTCAAATTCGTCGTCTATAGTGACCTAAGAAGGAGAAATAGAGTGGTTGTATATGAAAGGGCCACAGATTTCCTGAGACTTTATCCAAAGGGGAAGAAAGTAGGCGATGCTGCAGCTAAGGAGCTAGTTTTCTCACTCTCTGAGGATGAGCCCATAACTCATAAATTCGTCCTCGATATGGTTGAAAAAGTAGCTAGGCTAAGGAAAAGTCTGATATTGGCTGTTGTAGACGACGAGATGAATGTTACCTACTACAAGGCACAGAATTTCATGCCTGATAAGAGAGAAGGTTATCCTCTGGATGAGTTACCGTTGGTTACTGGCACGATAATTGGAGATAGGGTTATAGTTTTCGATGAAAATGCGGGAGATTTATATGTAAATGGTTTCTGGGGACATCCCTTAGGTATCGAGAAGCCTGATCCTCTGAAAAGATACGATGTGCCTTTACAGTTACCGCTAATCGAAGCTATCTACCTAGCATCTAAGGGGAAACTTAAGGTGAGGACATATGACGGAAAAGATAAGAATCTGAGCGAACTAAGGGAAGAGTTCTCCAAAGGTAGAGAAAGGGCCAAACTGAGGGAGATCGTCTATACTTACTGGAGAGATCTTGGTTTTATTCCTAAGGCAGGATCCAAATATGGAGTCGATTTTCTCGTATATGAGAGAGGGCCTGGTCTTGAACATGCCCCTTATGTGTGCTTAATAGGCGGAGTTAACGATAAAATTAGACCAGTCGATCTGATTCGTTCGGGAAGAATTGCTACCTCCGTCAGGAAGGACCTAGTCGTATCCCTTGTGTCAGGAAAGAATGTGGTGAGTTACAAGCTTACCTGGTTTAAACCTTAGAAGAGCTTTGCTGGAATATATACTTGGCGAACATTTCTACAGGAAGTCCCTTAGATCTAGCAATGCTTAAGTCAATTACAACTGATCCTGAGCTCGTTTCTCTAGCGTCTGGGATCCTTACCATATAGAACTTACCCCTATCAGCGGAGAACTTAACTGCAAGCCAGCATTCAGCCCCTAAGACCTCTGCTAGGCTCCTCATTGACTGTACTTCATCGCTTCCAACATATATAGACTCCTTAGATGTTGTTTTTACCTCTATGACTGCAAGTTTTCCCCTATATCCTGCTATAATATCCGCAGACGGATGTCCTGTTGAACCACTCCCTGCAACCCTGATCGCTCCAATCCCATAGTTCCATAGCTTATCTAGAAGCTCTCTTTCAGCCCTTATACCCTTCTTTTTCCTTCTCATGACGATCACTTTTCATAGGTCAACCTAACAGGCCCATCGGAGGTAACTAGCACTGTATCTTCATATTGAGCTACCACTTTGTTTGACATCTCCATGAGAGGGGGATAGTCTCTTAAACTTCCTCTTCTTATTAACCTAAGAAGGGCATGATTTACCCTATGTCCAATATCACTAACTAGCCATCTTTCACAGAAAGGAAGTTTGTTATACTTTTTCTCCACTAATTTTATTACCCTCCTCTCCATTTCGTCTCTAGTCCTCACTTTTCTCTTATAAGAGAAAATTAGTGGATCACCAATGGGTGCCACGGTTCCTCTAGCTTCAGGTAAGGTGACAAAGGGCTCTATAGCAAAAACATCTCCTTCTTTTATCTTATAGTAGCCCCTAACAGGAATGTTAGGAATGTCCACCCCGGCATGTAGCCTGAATTTCTCTATTTTATGACCAGTTAGGTTCTGAATGGGTTTATAGCCGGCGGCAACTATCGTTGAGTATATGGCTTCACTAACATCCCTAATCCTCTTTCCCGGCCACATAGATTCTACCGCTTTGTCTAGGGCATCTCTAGCAACTTCTACCATTTCCTCCAATTTTTCGTCAAGAGCTATGGATCTGGCTGCATCAACTATTAAACCATTCAAATGGGAGCCCATATCTATTTTCACGATCCCTATTTCTGGTATTACAGAGCTATCTTCAGGAGGCGAAGTATAGTGGGCTGCTACATCATTTATAGACAGATTTGTGGGGAAGGCCAAACGATAACCTAGCTCTCTTATGAGATTCTCTGAATCACTTATAATATCTATGACGCGAGTTCCTGCTTTTATCTTCTTTTTAAATGCATTTAAAACAGATGAATGAGCTTCTCCTAATCTAATGTATGCCTCTAGCTCTTCAACGTCCATATCTCCATCGAACCACTAGATGAGAGTACCGTTATTAAATCATCGCTCCTGTTTGACATGTGATGTGGCTAAACGTTAGAGGCGGTTGCGATGAGGCTTGTATTAGAGCTGTCCTAAACGTCTTACAAAGGGGAGGAACCATTATCTATCCTACTGACACGGTATATGGACTAGGTGCAGATGCTGAGAATAGAGAGGCTGTCCTTAAGGTATACGGAGCCAAGGGAAGAGATTACAATAAGCCGCTTACCATTGCTGTTTCAGATATGGAAATGGTTGAGAGGTATGCTATACTCAACGAATTATCTAGTATGCTATTGAAGCGCTTCCTCCCTGGGAAAGTCACATTTATACTCCCTAAGACAAATAGGGTGCTTGATGAGGTGAACCCTAAGGCCGTAGGTATAAGAATCCCTGATTTCCCAATGATACTAGAGATAATAAAGAAGTTCGATCGTGCAATAACAGCTACAAGCGCTAACAGATCAGGATCGACACCTAAGAGAGATCCAAGAGATGCTGCATCTGAGGTAGAGGCCGACCTGGTACTGGACTATGGTATCTTACCACCTAGTAAGCCATCCACGGTCGTAGACCTTACTGGAGATGTACCTCTACTAGTTAGGGAGGGCGATGTCCCATTCGAGTTAATAATGTCAGAATACTGGAAGATAATGAGGAGATAGTGGCTCTAGGCATCGAATCGACAGCCCATACATTTGGTGTCGGTATAGTTAATGGGAGAGGTGAAATACTAGCCAATGAGCTAGAGTCGTTTAAATCTAGAAGTGGGGGTATGAGGCCTCATGAGCTTGCAGAGCACCACCTAAATGTCGCTTCTAAGGTGATTTCTAGGGCATTGACAAGTTCAGGCCTTTCTTTAAAGGATATATCCTTAATAGGATATTCTAGAGGTCCGGGAATAGGCCAGGCCCTCCTAATAGGAGCTTTTATATCGAGGACACTTTCCCTAGAATTAAACAGACCTTTAGTAGGAGTCAATCATCCAATGGCCCACGTTGAGATTGGAAGAAAGGTTACAGGTAGTAGAGATCCCGTTGTGCTTTATGTATCGGGAGGAAACACTCAGGTCATCATACATAATGGTAGAAGGTACGTAGTTCTCGGAGAGACACTAGACATAGGACTGGGAAATGCCCAAGATAAGCTGGGAAGGGAGATAGGATTACCCTTCCCGGCGGGACCTATACTCGATAGTATGGAGGGTAAATGGATAGAACTTCCCTACACAGTAAAAGGCATGGACCTTTCTTTCAGCGGTTTACTTACGGAAGCACTTAAGAAGATAAAATCCGGTGAACGAGTAGAAGATGTTGTCTGGAGCTTCATGGAGGTAGCATTTTCCATGACCATAGAGGTCGCAGAGAGGGCTTTAGCGCTTACAGGAAAGGAGGAATTACTCTTAGTTGGTGGTGTGGCCGCTTCACCTAGGTTAAAGGAGAAGGCTAGCGTCATGTGTGAAGAAAGGGGTGCTAGGCTAAAGGTCCCACCTAATGACATAGTTAGAGATAATGGCGCTATGATAGCGTGGACCGCAATACTATCCTACAAAGTTAATGGTCCAGATGATATAGCCTGCTCTTATATGAAGCCTCAGTGGAGGATAGATGAAATTCCTTGGCCCCTACTTGATGTCTGAGGTGATATTCATGAGAAGGAAGAAGTTCAATGTTTGCTTATCAGGTCTGACGGGTAGCGGAAAAAGCACCTTGGCTAGGAAACTCGCTGAAAGATATGGATTGAAGAGGGTATCTGGAGGGGATATCCTCAAAGAGTTAATTGGTGGAAAGGATAGCTTGTATGATCCGGGATGGTGGGAGAGGGATTTGGCTAGCGAAGCTATGGAGAGAAGACTAGCTAATCCTGAACTTGATAGGGAGGTAGATCGCCGGCTAATGGAGTTAGCTAAAGAAGGAGGATATGTCCTAGACTCTTGGACAATGGCCTATCTTTTAGGACCTGGGGATTGTATTAAGATATTCCTCAAGGCAGACATTGAGATTAGGGCCCTCAGGGTTGCAAGGAGGGATAGAATAAGTATTGAGGAAGCCATTAGAAGGATCAAATTGAAGGAGGAGGAGACCTATAAGATCTATAAGAGATTATACGGTTTTGAGCTCGGTAAGGATTTCACACCGTTCCATCTAGTTCTCGATACCACGAAGTTAAATGTAAATGATGTTTTCGCTATTGTGAGTAAGTTCATAGACGGATGGCTCGATTAACCCAATGATTTTTAGAACTAGAAGCGTATTTTCCCAACGAGATATCTCTTATTAGGTTCGCGTGGGAACCTAACTTAATATTCCACTTTTGGGTAAAAATATCGGTAGAGACATGCTGGTGAAAGGTCTTATAGAGGAAGTTGAAGAGTTGAGAGAGCAGTATGGCATAGTTGGCAGGCGAGAAGAGCTACTTAAGATGTTAGTAGCCGTCAAAACAGGTAAACATGTACTCCTTGAAGGACCAGTAGGTGTAGGAAAAACTCTTCTAGCTAGATCAGTCGCTAAATACCTCTCTAGGGACTTCATAAGAGTTGATGGAGATGAGAGACTGACTGAGAACAAGCTTATAGGGTATTGGGACCCTCCTATGGTCCTAAAGAAGGGATATGTTGATGAAGCATTCATCCCAGGCCCATTGACCAGAGCTGCCGTTAGTGGCTCTGTGCTCTTTATAAACGAGCTAAATAGGCTTCCGGAATCTGCTCAGAATGCCTTACTTCCGGTAATGGACGAAGGAATCATCCACATACCTCATCTAGGAACTATAAAGGCGAAAGAGGGCTTCATAATAATAGCCACTCAAAATCCCGAGGAAAATGTAGGGGTACTGAAGCTCTCTGAAGCCCTCAAAGACAGATTTGTCTTAGTTAAACTTGGTTACCAGAGTAGAGAAGAAGAAATTGAGGTCGTTAAGAGGCATGTTCCCGATGTAGACTCCGAAACAGCCGAAATAAGTGTCGATATAGTTAGAAAGACAAGAGAACATCCAAAGATCTCAAGAGGAGGTTCTCTGAGATCTTCTATAGATCTCGCCAGGCTAGCTAGTATGCTAGATGGTAGCGAGAATAGGTGGTATGATGCAGCTCTGATGACACTACCCCAAAGGATAGAATTAAGGGATTCGGGTGTTAATAAGGAGCTATTAATAAGAGAAATAGTGAGATCGGTCCTATCACGAGAAGAACTGGATTTTCAATAGAGGAGGAGCCCGTCGGGGCTCCGATGAATGACGAAGCTGCAGGGTATAGGGTTCCCCTATTTAGAGACCCTCTAATGAATGATTATGAAGTTCTAAGGAGAGCGGCCGAGTACTATGCCATGGAAGGAAATTTGGAGGCTCTACTGAGGATTTCAAATTATAGCCAATTACTAGTAGCGAGAGTAATTTCTCGGGGAGAGTTTAACCCAAAGTTCATCTCCTCCTTGGAGAGAAATCCTGAAGCTGCTGTTAGACTCTATCGACAGGTCAGGTGGAAGCTCAATGAGAGGGCAAGAGATCTATTCAGGAGGTTGGTCGCCAAAGCTATAATAAAGATAACGATGAAAGAGGGAAAGGGCGCCGTAAGAGAGAGTAGGTTTACATTAACTAGCTATGAGCCCGGTATGGATTTTGATTTGGAAGAGACATTGGAGTACTTGCTGCACCAGGGAAAGGATCTAGATGCAGTGACATACGAGGATATAGCCGGAATCGAAAAGAAGAACAAGGGTCAATCCGTCATAATAGTAATAGATTCTAGTGGGTCTATGTCCGGGAAGAAGATCTTAGGGGCAGCTACCCTTGCAGCAATAATCTCACACAAGGTCAGAACTGAGAGCTATTCTATAGTTGGTTTCAATAGTGAGGCCTTCTTGATTAAGCCGGCAGGCGAGAAGGGAGATCCTATAGATATAGTTGGAAGAATACTGGACCTAGTACCCCTAGGCTATACAAATATAGCTGATGGTTTATCTCTAGCTATCGAGCAGGGTAGGAGTCTAAAGAGTCCAAGGTATATCCTAATTACTGATGGAGAGAACAATGTAGGTGAGGACCCCAGGTATATCGCTTCTAAGGTCAAAGGCCTGAATGTAGTCTGTATAAGGGGGTTTAGGGCAAGTAGTGGAGTTCATTTCTGTAGAGAGCTTGCAACAATTAGCAGCGGTAGGTACTACGAGCTCGTCGACTTGAAGGATATACCAAAATTAGTTGAGGTAATACTGACCTAAGAATGAGAATAGAATTAAATACCATTGACCTTAAGAATAAGTCGGCGGGCGGGGGTGGCCGAGATAGGTCCAAGGCGCCAGCCTTAGGAGCTGGTGGGCATTAGGCCCGCGTGGGTTCAAATCCCACCCCCCGCACTGATCATCTTCATGTTTGTGGGTTCCTTTAGCATATTAGTTTCTCAAAGTAATTAATCCATAGGAAAATATCTCTTGACATAACTTATCTAGGATCTCCCTTGTCCTTCTAGCTAAAATATACAGTGTCCCTACACACAGATAAAATAAGGATCGGTGTATGCGGCCGCCGGGATTTGAACCCGGGTCTCCGGCTTGGGGGGCCGGCATCCTATCCAGGCTAGACTACGGCCGCACATGGCGGGCCCGGGGGGACTCGAACCCCCGACCTGCGGCTTAGGAGGCCGCCGCTCTATCCTTGCTGAGCTACGGGCCCCCATCCATTAGTGGAGATATGGTATTTATAACATTGACCCCCGGGGTCTGCTAACTTATTGCCGATGTATCAGTTTGTGGATATACGAGTTGCCCGAATGGAGTGGTTTGGAGGGGTAAGCGGGGAAGTTCTACTATATATCGTCATTTTGTCTCCTTTTGGTATTCGAAGTAGGAGTAAACGATTGTATATATTGTGGTCGAAATCACGGGAACGAGAATGAGAAATAGCACATAATCTTGCAAGAATATTCCAACAAAAGCGATTATCCCGGAGATCTTGAATAATTTTCCGCCAACTTTGTGGGTCTTTTCCCATACTTTTTCGCTGCTTAATGTCCATGGAGTTCTTATACCTATGAACCAATTTCTCCTCGCGTTTTCTATTAAGATTCCACAGTAATAGAATAAGATACCGAAGGCCGGTGCTAATAGCTGAGCCATGTTGAATCTGACGCCCATATTCCAGAGGATAGTTAGAAGGTGGATGTAAAGCAAAAATATGATTAATAGTAAGACGAATATGTCATAATATTTTCTAAATTTTTCGATATTATGTTTTAATGGATCTATCTTTGGGATTATAATGAATAGTAAAAGTAGCCCAACAGAGGTCAGCGGTATTAAGAACAGTCCCCAGAATTTTGGTATATAACCATCTACTTGTCCTCGGGCATTCCAGTGTGATGCCATCCTCTCTGGCATTTGGGGATAAAGGTAGATACCAATAACAAATGAAAGTAAGGTTACTCCGAGGGCGATTATTTCATTCTTCCTCATATCTATGGCCTAAAACTCACGATACTTTTAATAACATTCCGTTTCTAAAGGCATGGAGAGCATATCTGTATATTCGTTGTTAGGTGTGAGCAATACTCCTAAAGCAAACAAACGGATGAGTGCAATCAATATCTCCCCCAGTGGTAAATTTACCGTTAAAGCAGTTGAATGTCGATAATGCATTGTCTTTCTAGTACCTTACTTGATTATCATACCTAGCTAGTAAATTCATTCTTGAATAAGATAGGGGATAAAAGTCAATAATTTTATCTTCCACATTATCAAACGCCAAGTCAGACGAAACAGCCCTTGACAAAAACTTATTACCTAGATCTGGTAATCTACTCCGGTGCCGGGTTGGCCGAGTGGCATAGGCAGCGGGCTGCAGACCCGTGGACGGGGGTTCGAGTCCCCCACCCGGCTCTACTTTGCTTTTAGTCTTCCCTTAATTACCCCCTTATTTCTCCTGATCGTTTCAGTCCTCTCAAATAGGTATCTAAGAAGATCTTCCTCAACTGGATCTGGGTCAATACCTCTCCGAGGAGCCATTCTCCTATAAGTTCGTATAGCGGATTCGACTTCCAGCTCATAAAGACCCCAGCCTATGCTCTTTGCATATATAGTGAAGGGAGGGACATCCTCGTGAATGAGACCATGCAAGTGAGACGCAACTCCTATCCTAATCCCGGCATACGTCATAGTCCCTATTGAGAGCTTTGCATGGTCTCCTATGAATGCACCGACTTTATTTAGGCCAGTGGGCTGGCCACCAACCTTTATTTCCCCATATGTATTCTTCAGATTTGACGTAATTGTACCAGCTCCTATGTTCACCCATCTACCGACGTAACTGTGGCCTAAGAACCCTAAATGGTACTTATTAGAGTAGTCTGAGATTATACTGGTCGTAACCTCACCACCTACCCTACCATGAATTCCTATGTAACTTCCCGCTATCCTAGAGCCCGCTACTATCACTGTGTTTTTATCTATGAAAAGAGGGCCCTTTAAGTATGCATAGGGTTCAATCTGAGTCCCCTCTTTTATTACAACCGGTCCTTCTCTAGCATCAATGGTTACGGGGCCTAGTACCGTTATGTTCTCCGATATAGAGACTGGATAACGGCCTATTACCCTTATATCCTCGATCTCGTGAGGAAGTTTCTTGCTCTCGTCCTTGGAGATATGAAACCTGAGTAAGTCCTCAGAAAGATATGAAATTACTGCCTTGGGAGCTATATCCCACAGGTTTTTGATTACATGAAGTTTATCCGCAAGGTTCCTCTTTCTAAGGACATTAAGCTTCCCTTCTATTTGCTGTCTCACCGTACTTTCGTCGAATGCTCTTATTTTTGCTAATAGGAGACATCCATCCAAGAATAGTGCTTCCCCTTCATCTACTCGTTCTAATAAATCGAGGAAACCCATGTTGGGAATGAGTCTAGAATTTACCAAAAGAGCACTCTCACCCTCCAGCGGTTTTCTGTCTGTAGGAACTTTGTCCTTGAGATATTCCCTTACCAGCCATTTAGTCCTAGATTGAAATATCTTGTCAAACCTCTCAGATTGTTTGACACCTCCTACAATTACTTCTTGCATGGGTGTGATGTCCGTAATTGGCGAAAATTTCTCGACGAGAGGATCTTCGAACACTATTACCTGTACCATGACCATCAGCTCTATATCGGCAGACGTTTTATAAGTCGAATTCCCCTCCATCCTCAGGGTGAAAAAAATTGTCACTAACATATGAGCGCTATGAATTCAAGAAGTTCATAAAGGAATTGAAAAGCAAGGTGGGAAGAGGAACCGAGCTTATCTCCCTGTATATTCCACCTGGAAGAAACGTTTATGACGTCGTAAAGTATCTTAGAGATGAGTATGACCAAGCAAGCAACATAAAAGATAAGTTAACTAGAAAGAATGTCCAGAGTGCCATAGAGAGCATAATACAGAGGTTAAAGCTTTATCGGAAGATACCAGAGAATGGGCTAGTTGTATTCTGTGGAGCAATTCCCCAAGGAAAGGATAGAGGGACTGAGAAGATAGAGATCTATGTGATAGAACCTCCAGAGCCAGTTAGGTCTTTCCAATACGTTTGTGATCACGAGTTCTACTTAGAACCTCTGGAGGAGATGGCTAGGGAGAAGAAAGCCTATGGATTGATAGTAATGGATCGTGGAGGTGGAGTCATAGCGCTGCTTAGGGGATCTAATTACAAGATACTCAATTGGGTATCCTCAGACATACCACCAAAGCATAGTGCAGGAGGTCAATCTCAAAGGAGGTTCGAGAGGATCAGGGAAGAGAGAGTACATGACTTCTTCAAGAGATTGGGAATTAGGGCTAATGAGGCTTTTTTGCCTATAGAAGATGAGCTAGAGGGTATAATCATAGGAGGACCTGGAGATGCTAGGGAGAAATTTGAAGAAGGCAATTTCCTAGATTATAGGCTCCAGAAGAAGGTTGTGGCCAATATACCCTTATCTTACACCGAAGAACAGGGGGTTAGGGAGCTGATAATCAAGGCAGAGGATCTGTTAAAGGAATCTACCCTTTACAAGGAGAAGACCTTAGTGGAGGAGGTATTTAGACTCCTGGCTAGGGAATCCGGGAAGGTGGCCTATGGTATTCATGAGGTAGAAACTGCCCTAATGAATGGAGCTGCGGAGAAGGTGCTCATACTTGAAGATATCCCGGTCAAGAAGATCAAGATAAGATGTTCTCAGTGTGGATATGAGGAGCAGAGGATATTAAGGAAAGACAGGGAGGTTTTACTGAAAGACTGGAAGTGCCCCACATGCGGGGCTACCATATACGAGAGCGAGGAAGTTGACATCATCGAATATCTGGGAGAGCTAGGTAAGCAGACTGGGGCTGAGATATTCGTTATATCTTCAGATACAGAATGGGGGACTCAGTTAAGGGCCTTAGGAGGAGTAGCTGCCGTACTTAGATACGAGACCAGGGAATAGGAGAAATTTTTATTTAGTGAGTCGGGGTATTGGATCTCACGGGGCCGGTGGCGCAGGTTGGTAGCGCGCCGCCTTCGCAAGGCGGAGGTCGGGGGTTCGAGTCCCCCCCGGTCCATTTAGGGGCCCGTGGCTCAGACTGGTCAGAGCGCCCGGCTGATAACCGGGAGGTCGGGGGTTCGAGTCCCCCCGGGCCCACTAGGTGGTCTATGTTGAAGGACAGGTATATCGTACTTGACACCTCCTTCTTAATGGCGCTCAGTGAGAAGAAGTCTATAAGTCTAGATGATTTATTCCGTCTATATCCCAAGGCAAAGCTCGTGACTACTAAGTCCGTAATAAGCGAGATTAAGGGTCATCTAGACGGAAAAAGAAGGTCTCAGGCTAGAATATCTTTGGAGATAGTAGAGAGGTATAATATAGGTATCTTTGAGGACTATGATGGGAGTGCAGATGAAGACGTACTAAAGCTCTCTAAGGAGTTAGGAAAGGGCGCCGTAGTGGTGACATTCGATTTAGAGCTAAAAGAAAGGCTGCTTGACCTTGGCATACCAGTTATATATCTGAGAGCCGGGAAGAAGTTGGTCTTTGAAGATCCGTTAAGGTTAAGTAAGGAGGATTGAATCTTTCGATTGGTCCATCGTCTAATTGAGGGCGTAGTGGGGGATTGGTAAGTTGTTTTATATGACAGAGATGAGCGACGTGGGTTATATCCGGCCCATAGATATGAATAAGGATATAAGGGAGATCCTTAGAGAACAATTTACCTCTAAATACGTTGGCAGGTATCTAAAGGACGTTGGCTTAATACTCGGAATACTGGAAGTTACCGATCTAGGATATGGCAAGTCTATTATAGGTAGCCCCCATATTTACGTGAGGGCTAAGTTTAAGGTAATGGCCTATCTCCCACTTAAGGATGAAGTAGTGGAAGGAGAGGTAGAAAATATCGTAGATTATGGTATGTTCGTGTCGATAGGGCCTATCAGCGGTTTTGTCCATATATCTCAGTTAGGGGATGACGTCTTTATCCATCGAGCCGGAGTACTACAGAGCAAAAAAGCGAAAATTACATTTAGAAAGGGAGATAAGGTGAGGGCTAGAATAACTACGGTTAGCAAGCCAAGCCCGGCTGCTATATTGAGAGGTGAGCCCATTGTGAAGGTCGCGCTAACTATGAGACAGCCTGGCCTAGGTAAAATTGAGGAGAAGGGTGGTGAGGAGAAGAGTGGCTAAATACAGAGCATGTAGATCTTGTAAAGCTTTAACAACTGAGAATAGATGTCCAGTGTGCGGTTCAGATGACCTAACCTATAACTGGGAGGGTATAGTAGCGATCACCGACCCATTAAGATCCCAGCTTGCAAAGATGCTTGGGCATGATAAGGTAGGCATGTATGCCCTAAGGGTTTGGTGACGCACGAAGCTTATATATTGGAACCTCATTCGGTGAATGGGAGGCGAAAATGAAGGTGGAAATAGTAAGTCGTAGAGAGAATCCATTGCTCCAAAGGGAGGAAATAGTCGTCCGGGTTAGATTCCAAGGAGGAACCCCCTCTAGAAAGGAGGTCAGAGAAGCTATAGCTAAGGAGCTGGGTAAACCCATTGGAAACCTATTCATAAGGAAGATAAGGACGGAATATGGTAAGGAGGAGGCCCTAGTTCATGTGATGGCTTATAGTAGCAGGGCTTTCGCTTTGATAATAGAACCTGAACATATAGTTAGGAGGAATGAAGGGAGTGGAGGGATATCCTCATGAAGCATAAATCTGTACAAGTTTGGAAGTTCTATTCTATAGAGGGAGATAAGCTCGTTAGAAAGAAGAGAACCTGCCCCAGATGTGGATCCTTCATGGCAGAGCACGCAGATAGGTATACCTGTGGGAAATGCGGCTATACTGAGTTTAAGACGAAGAAGTAGTTTTTATGCTATCCCCCCTTCACCGAATTGCAAGCCCTCCCATAGGCTATCTCTCTGTTAGAATGTTTATTCTCCATCGCTTAAGTGGGGCCTTTATTCCCTGTCAAACCTATGACTTAATTGTTTTTAACGTAGGTATGTACTTCATTGACGGGCCCGTAGCTCAGCAAGGATAGAGCGCCGGCCTCCGGAGCCGGAGGTCGGGGGTTCGAGTCCCCCCGGGCCCGTTGAAGGCAAGAGGTGATGATGTTGGAACGGATCTGTGCTGTAGAAGGATGTGAGGAGCCTGCTACAAAGGAAGTTGATCGATCCTTCCTGCCTTTCATTCAGGAACTAAAACTAAGGCTCAAAGAAGAGCCCGGAAAGAAAATTCCACTCTGTAGGAAACATTATAAGATGGTAAAACAGATCAGAGATGCCCAGTTCTCCCGCGGCTAATTTTCCATACGATTAACTCATGGAAAGGCAGCTTTAACCTTTTTATTATACTCCCATGCATGCCTAATTCCTCTATTTTACGCAAGGTGAGTTCCGGATTATTTAGACTTGAATTAAGTAGGAAAGACACCCCTCCCTCCTTCAATAGCCTAGGCAACTGCTCTAAGAACCTATCTATGAGTTCTCTACCTAGATTAGAACCTCCAGCCCATGCAACCGACAGCTCTATGTTAGAGTCAATCTCCTCTGGGATGTAGGGTGGATTAAAAGTTATTATATGGAATGAACTATCTCTGAAGTAGCTCATCAGATCACCTTGGACCGCTTCTACATAGGTACCGTTCATCTCGGAGTTAATTCTCGCTAAATGTGCGGCTCTTATTGATATATCAGCTGCAACAGTGTAGCACCCAAGTTTAGCCATATATATGGCCAAGATCCCGGTTCCTGTCCCAACATCTAGGCAGTTTAATCCCTCTAGGGAGCTTGGTAGCTCGCTAAGGGCATCTATCATCAAAAGCGTATCCTCTGCAGGCATATACACTTCGGCGTCTGGGGAAAGAGTTATTCCTCTTATTTTGGTAATACCTCCTCCAGCCATGAGGCCACCTCGAGAACCTCTTCAGGTCTCAAATGATATGGCCTTCTATTAGAGTAGGGGGCTTTATCAGCCATATCATGGAGTATAGGACTTAATATCTTCCTAAGAGTCCTCTTCCTCCTTGAAAATATGAGCTTGGAATATTTAATTAATAGTTCCTTGTGGCTATGTGGAATATCCCTTGGTTCTATTACCAGAAGAGCTGAGTCCACCTTAGGAGGGGGAATGAATGAACTACGTCCAACGATAGCTACCTTCCTCATTTTAAAACATAAGGAGGAAATTACTGAGAGGCTACCGTAGTTGGGAGTACCTGGCTCAGCTAATAATCTGTCTGTAAACTCCTTTTGAAATGTGATAACTGCCCTCTTAAATTCACTCTTCACTAATCCAATGATTAAGAAGGATGACAGTAGGTAAGGTGGATTGGAAGCTATTTTATCGTAGCCTTGGAGGGGGAATATCCTCTTAATATCTTCCTCTAAGATTTCAACCCTACTATCATCTGAAAACCTTTCTCTAAGTCTATGGATCATTTCAGGATCTTTCTCTACTAATACTAGCTTCTTAGGCCTTCTCTTCAGTAGTTCAGCACTGAGGTTACCTGTCCCAGCTCCAAGCTCTATTACGATATCATCTGGGGTTATTTCAAGCTGATCCGCCATAACGTTAAGCCATTTCTTAGATATCATTATGTGCTGCCCCAGGTGTTTCTTAAGCCTCAGAGCATACCACCATTCAACTTTATGGGCGATAACACACTTATATATAGATCGCTACAGTGATTCACCGGGTGGAAATACTTGGGGATAGAATCTCTGTTCAAGAAGATCGATGATGTAAGATGGGAATTACCGAAGAATTACAAACCCGGTATGAGAGTTCCGGGGCTCGTATTCGCTAGCGAGAAGTTGATGAAACAAATAGAGAGGGGAGCTATCGAGCAGTTAGCTAATGTATCCATGCTCCCTGGTATTTACAAGTACTCTATAGCAATGCCAGATATACACGAGGGATACGGATTCCCTATAGGTGGTGTAGCTGCTTTTGATTCATATAATGGTGTGATTAGTCCTGGAGGCGTAGGATTTGACATAAACTGTGGAGTTAGGCTAATAAGAACAGATCTAACTGAGAAAGAGGTTAGACCTAAGATAAAGCAGTTGGTTGATACGCTATTCGCCAATATACCATCTGGCTTAGGCAGTTCCGGTAAGGTAAGACTCAGAGCACATGAGATAGATGATGTCATAACCATGGGAGCTAAGTGGGCCGTAGAGCACGGTTACGGATGGGAAAGCGATCTGAGGCATGCAGAGGAAGGTGGAATGATGGAGGGCGCTGATCCATCTGTGATCAGTAGGAGAGCAAAGGAGAGAGGTGCACCTCAGCTTGGGACCTTAGGTAGCGGGAATCATTTCCTGGAGGTCCAAATAGTTGATAAGATCTACGATCCCGAGACAGCCAAGGTCATGGGAATACTGCATGAAGGTCAAGTTACAGCTATGATACATACGGGTAGCAGGGGCTTTGGTCATCAAGTAGCAGATGATTACCTAAGGCTAATGTTATCAAGAGTAGGATCTTTAGATTTCAGGTTACCAGATAAGCAGCTTATCTGTGCCTATACTAGCTCAGAGACCGCCCAGAAATACTTTAAAGCTATGAAAGGTGCCGCGAATTATGCTTGGGCCAATAGACAGATGATAACACATTGGGTAAGAGAGTCGTTCGAAAGGGTATTCGGGAGAAGCGCGGAGGACATGGGTATGTGGCTTATCTATGATGTAGCACATAATATAGCTAAACTTGAGGAGCATGATATAGATGGTAAGAGAGTGAAGGTATTCATCCACAGAAAGGGGGCTACTAGATCATTCCCACCAGACCATCCAGACATTCCCAGTGATTATAAGAGCATTGGCCAGCCAGTGCTGATACCTGGATCTCAAGGAACAGCATCTTACCTAATGGTTGGTACTCAGAGGGCTATGAGCGAATCCTTTGGAACTACTGCGCATGGTGCTGGTAGGGTTATGAGTAGGTCTAGGGCTAAGAGAATATATAGAGGTACCCAGATAGTCCAAATGCTTGC
>JAGGTZ010000028.1 GCA_021158805.1 Thermoproteota archaeon
CCGAAGAACAAGGAATACTTGGATAAGCTTCTGGCGAGGATACAAGACTTCGAGGAGATCGTCATCGTAGGCGGGGGATTCATAGGAGTCGAGGTCGCGGACGAGCTAAACAAGCTGAGAAAGAAAGTAACTATCGTTGAGCTACTTCCACACATTTTAGGTCTCGCCTTCGACGAGGAGATATCGATCAGGGCGGAGGAGCTTCTTAAGTCGAGAGGCGTTCAAATAAAGACAGGATCGGGAGTTAAGGAGATTCTCGGAGAGGGAAAGGTTGAGGAAGTTCTTCTGCAGAACGGTGAAAAAGTTGATGCGGATGCAGTGATATTGGCTATGGGCTATAGACCTAATACCGAGCTCGCTCGGAAATCCGGAATCGCCCTCAACGACCTAGGTTTCATCAAGGTCGATGGGTATATGAGAACTAATTACCCGGACATCTTCGCCGTAGGAGACTGCGCTGAGAAGAGGGACTTCTTCACGGGTAAGCCCGCGAGGATAATGCTCGCATCGGTGGCCACCTGCGAGGCCAGGATCGCCGCCATGAACCTGTATAATCTATCGGTTGTGAGAAGATTCGGAGGCACTATAAGCATCTTCTCCACGATGATCGGCGATACAGGATTCGGAGTCGCCGGGCTAACGGAGGCGACGGCTAGAAAGGAGGGATTCGACATAATTACGGGTAAGTTCGAGGGAGTGGACAAGCATCCCGGAACTCTTCAAGGGGCACATAAGCAGTTCGTGAAACTCATCGTCGCACGCGAATCAGGCATAATCCTCGGAGGAGAAGTCGTAGGCGGAGCGAGCGTCGGAGAACTCGTGAACCTGATAGGCTTCATAATCCAAAACAAAATGACCATAAACTCGATCCTGACAGCACAGATAGGAACCCACCCGATGCTAACGGCGCCGCCGACAGCATATCCCCTGATAAAGGCGGCTGAAGAAGCCCGAATTTCTATACGCGTTTAAGATAAAATTCGGGGCGCTCGCCCTTATAATCCTCCTAGTCCTATCCATCACCGCTATCCAGCGGAGTCGCGGATGCGAGGAAAGTGGAGTGGCTCGGCCCATACATAAAGCAGGAGATCGAAGTCAACAGGTATCTCGCGGACCTATCGAACATAAAGACCGTAATATACAATTTCACCGGCGAGAGCAACCCCGTGAACATCGATATGAACAAGCTTAAGAGGGAGCTCTCAGTCGTCAGGCTGTGGGATTGGGATGCCGCGTTCACGAAGCTTAAACCCGAGGATAGGCGACATAATCCTCTACAGTATAGGAGACAGACTCGTCTACATAATCCCGGTTTATACTTCTCCAGCCGGAGGAGTGATCGCTCAGCTCCTACTTCAAAACCCGTTATTTGCCTAACCTCTCTAAGTGTTGCAAACTTATCTTTACCAAAATTTTTACGAGCTCATTAAGATCAACTTTCGATTCACCATCCACTATAACCAATGCAGATCCTTCCTCTTCAGAGATGAAGAGCAGGGATTTTATTATTTGTTTTGGCTTTGAATCCGTTGCTTTAACATCTTGTTCTACAGTTTTAACAGGTTTTCCTACATTTATTATTCCCCGCCTAATTTTCTAATCAACTCTCAAGGTTTTCTTTTGCCATTTTTATTCACCTTCTTTAAATAACCTCTTTCAGACAAGTAAGCCAAAAACTATATTCCTTATTATCTCTGAATCCCTCTCTCCAATTTTTCCTTTAAGTTCTTTCTCAATTATTTCCCAAGCTCCGTCTGGAATGCTAACCAATATTCTTTTCATTTTCCACCACCTATAAGATATTCACAGCGCTGTGCTTTATTGGCATATTTGCCTCTCTCGGAAGAGGAAGGCTGAGGCGACCGTAGATGTCAGGATATAGCCTTCATCCTGATAGAAACCGCGCCCCTTAGGTCTGTTAGGATTGAGTGCAGATCTAAGGATTGCAGTGAGTAGAGACTGGGCTTCTGAACGTTCGTTTCGTCAATCCTTCTTCAGGTAACTTTATTATCACTGAAGGCTCAACTAGTATCAAAGCTGGTCTCTCCGATACAGGTATTGGCTCTTTAATGCTCTCTGGAGTCCTGCTAAATTTAGGAGGGTAACTTGAAGATCCACTATTCATATAAAACCAAGATGAGCTGATGTCACCTAGTGATCAGTTGTTGTTGAGGAGCACTTGTGAAGTATTTTTACCTAACAATTAAGGGTTAATAGAGCGCGTCTCCCATGATGAAGTTGGGATATGTTGCCCTTATCCTAGTCATAGCCATAATAATAGCATTTATGGTTCTAGCTGTAGGCTCTCCTTCCAAAGAGAGAGTAGAAGTAAGTAGTACAGAGAAGGGAGTTAGTTTCAGCTTCATCAATGAGGTTAAGATAACAATACTCGTCGACAACAATCCGGGAAGGGAAGGATTGAGGACCGCATGGGGCTTTTCGGCACTAATTGAAGCTGATGGTAGAAAGATACTCTTTGATTCTGGACCTGATCCCGAGATCTTAAAGCACAACGCTAAGATCCTTGGAATTAACCTCTCAGATATAGATTTCATTGTCCTCTCACACGAGCATGGGGACCACACTGGTGGTATGCCCTACCTCGCTGAGGTCGCACACGGGGCCAAGGTATATCTGCCCTCAGGAATAAGTTCCCAAGTACTGGAGAGGATTAAGAGGTTAGGATTCAATGTAACTAGCTTACAGGAGCCCACCGAACTTGCTCCAGGCATAGTGACCACTGGAAGCATGAGAGGCCCTCCCTACGAGCAAGGACTTATCATGGTGGTCAAGGAGTTGGGTTCTATTCTAATAACTGGGTGCGCTCATCCAAAGATCGAAATAATGATCCAGAGGGCTGCAAACCTAACAGAAAGGGTCTATGCGGTAATAGGGGGATTTCACTTAGTGTCAGCAAGCGATCAGAGGTTGAAGGACATAGAGGAAACGATAAGGAGGTTGGGAGTAGAGAAGGTATTCCCGATGCATTGCTCAGGAGATAAAGCCAGGTCCTTCTTCAAGCAGAGCCTTCCAGAGAGGTATGGAGATGGCCATGTAGGAATGACTCTAGTATTTTCAGCCAAAGGAGTTAGTATTATCCCTTGATAGCACGTGCAATTCGAAACGAATTATAAGATAAGGTCGCGAAGTCAGAAAACATTGAAGAAAGCAATGGAGAAATATTTCCCCTCCATGTAAAAACGCAGCGAGATTAGTCCAATCTAGCATAGATACACCCTACATGTAGAAAAGCTTCAACAACCCCAGAGGCTTTTAACCATCTCCCCAGGTTCTCCAGCATGAGGTTCCCCGGCCTTGGCTCAGAGACTGTTATAGTGCCTTAAAACGTGGTTAACTTGGTGCCATACATATCCTTTAGTGTTAGGGAGGAAAGCGGTGTCTGGCTAGGAGTCATCAAGAGATTTCGTTCCTACCATTCCCTCGGATCGATCCTTCTCAACTCCTCTACCCCGTCATACGCCTCATCGAACGATACTATGGCAGAATCTAGACTCATCGCCGATGCCGCATGCAGGGAATCGAAGAAGGAGAGGCCGTACTTCCTCCTGATCCACGCAGCCCTCATCGCTTCCAAGGGAGTGAGTTGGGTCGTTCGACCGTTGAAGAGCGAGAGGAGGAGCCTTAAGTCCTCCTCCAATTCCAATTCCATAGATCTCGATCTGTAGATCAGGGACATCTCGATCAGGGCTACCGAGGAGAGATGATAGCTCTCGTCTGAAATTGCTGCCCCTATAACGCGCGAAGCGACCTCGTGATATCTATCGGACCTATTTATGAAGGCTAAGAGGACATCCAGCTCGATCAAGGGCATCAATCGACGACCTCCTCACTAGCCAGTCTCTCAGCTATTCTCTTGGCCTCTTTCCAGTCAAAGGGTAGCTGTCTCGATCCCTTCAACTTCCTAAAGGCCTCCTTTGGATCATCTAGTGGGATGAGCTCTATTCTCCTGTCTCTGACGATGAGGAGGAACCTTCTGGACCCTATAGTCCTCCTTAACTTATTCGGAATGAGAATCCTCCCCCTGTCATCCATTTCCACTATGTGGGTAGACATCAATAATTACCCACTTATGGGAAATATAATATTTACTCCCTCGGACGGATTCGCGCAACTAGGATCACCTATAGGTCCCATTTCCGGAATTACTAGTAGTGGGAATGAGCCCTGAGGAGTAGCTGAGGGCTACGAGATAAGCATCTAGGATGTCCGGGCCGCACTACTATATACAATTAAGGTTCTAGGACACGAGGAGGGAACACCTATTTGCCACCGAGGCCTAATCTCCTTTCGTTCTAGATGAGAACATAAGGGTAGAGGTCTACTAGGAGCTTAAGAGGGGAGGAATTAACAGTTGGTATAGGGAATGCCCGCTCTAGTGATAGATATGAGAAGATAAGAAAAATTATGTGAGGTTCAGTGCATCTTCCTACTACAGTAATTGCTAGTCTATCGTGCTCTCCTTAAAGATGCGGATTGATATTATGAGAAATATCAAGCTAAGGGACAATAGAACAATCAGATCTAGGATTAGATTCAGCGAGCTCTTACCTGTTAGTAGATATCTGGACGAGTCGACAGCAAATGTAAGTGGATTAATGTAGAATATCACTTTAGCATACTGAGGAAGGTTGTCGATCGGATAGAATGCGCCGCTTAAGAATATAAGGGGAAGTGTTACGAGACTCATGATGAGCTGAAAGCCTTCAGGGCTCCTCATCTTTGATGCTATCGCTATTCCGAGGCTATTAAATGTTAGAGCAGTAACGAAGCCAACCACTAGCGTCGGAACTAGGCCCTCCAGCTTAAGGGCTGGGGCGACGAAGTAAAGCGGTATGAGTATAATTAATCCCTGTAGCACGGAGGTCAATGAATCGCCCAGAGCTCTACCTAGTATTGCATACGCCCTAGAAGCTGGGGCTACTAAGACCTCCTTGAGGAAACCGAATTCCCTGTCCCAGATAACGGAGATACCTCCTACAAGGCTTGCAGTGAATATCGCCATCATGACTATGCCTGGAGCTAGGAAGGAGAGGTAGTCAATCCCTCCGAACAATTGTCTTGCCATGCTACCTCTCAATGTAGCGCTCCAACCCATCCCGAAGAACAGGAAGAATACAAGTGGATTGATGAGAGTCCCTAGGAGGCGGGATTTAGCTCTGAAATATCTCTTAAGCTGTCTATATGCCATTGCATAGAGGATCCTAGCTTCATTCATGAGATCACCTCCTTCTCCTCACGGCTATTCTCATTCGGGCCATCTCCTTCCAATCACCTTCCTCGTCCCTTAGTTCTCTTCCAGTGTAGTGGAGGAACACGTCCCCCAGCGATGGTTGAGCGTACTTTATCTCCTCTATGGTTACATTCATGGAATCCGCAACCCTGAAGACTAAGGGAATCGCCTTGGAAGCAGATCTCACTTTAAAGGCCAGTGTATCTCCCAGCAGCTTATAGGAGAGGGCAGTTCCTTCCTCTAAGATCTCTTCAGCGAACTCCTTTAAACTAATGGTACGATCGGAGACTTTAACATAGAGGATATCTCCTCCTAGATTGCTCTTTAGCTCGTCCGGAGATCCTATAGCTACTATTTTACCGTGATCGATTATAGCTACCCTATCACAGAGTTTCTCAGCTTCATCCATGTAGTGAGTCGTCATGAAGATCGTGACACCTCCTTCCTCCCTCAATCTTCTTATGTACTCCCATATTCTTGCTCTGGTGTGCGGATCGAGCCCTATAGTTGGTTCGTCAAGAAAGAGTACCTCGGGCTTATGCATTAAGGCTCTAGCAATCTCTAACCTCCTAACCATTCCCCCACTGTAGTTCTTGACCGGAACATCCCTAAATTTAGTGAGTTCGGCGAATTCCAGACTCTCTTCAATCTTCCTCCTTAGCTCCTCCCCCTTAAGTCCATATATCAAGCCATGTATGTACAGATTCTCCCATCCTGTTAAGTTCCTATCAACGGTATTATCTTGGAAGACAACTCCTATCCTCTCCCTGACCTTAACTGGATCTTCTAATACATTATAGCCCGCAACGAAAGCTTCACCGCTTGTCGGCTTCATTATCGTAACCAAGATATTGATCGTGGTAGTTTTCCCAGCACCATTAGGACCTAGAAAGCCGAAAATCTCACCATTCTCGACGTCAAAGCTTATACCATCAACAGCCACGAGATCTCCAAACCTCTTGGTGAGCCCCCTGACTGAAATAGCCTTCTTAACCATCCAAATCCCCCTCATCTAGAATCGATCTAAGTTCCCTGATGAAATCACGGAAAGTACTCCTTACCCTTTCCTTTTCCTCTTCAGATAATGAGTTGTATGATGTGATCAGCTCCTTCATCAAAGGGAAGAATTCTGGACCTACCATGGCATGAAATTCCTTAAATGCCCTAATCCTCTGCATTAGAAGGTCAATTTTATCTTTGTGTTCCTCCAATATCCTCCTCCCCTTTTCTGTGATATGATATACGGTTTTTCTGTTAATCTTCTCGGAGACAACGCAATCCATGTCCTCCAGTAGCTGCAGAGTGGGATACACTATCCCCGGACTGGGCTCGTATTCCTCACCAAGTAGCTTATTGACCCTTTGCATTATCTCATATCCATGTAAGGGCTCATCCTTCAGCAGATAGAGCACTA
>JAGGTZ010000034.1 GCA_021158805.1 Thermoproteota archaeon
ATATAGCGAGATCTACCTCATCTACTACATCTAATATGGATTTATAGCATCTAATATCGTGTATTTCATTATACTTCGGGTTTATAGGAAATATAGGCCCAGAAAACCCATATTTGACTATATTAGTAAGGATCTCATATCCGAGCTTTCCTGGTGTCTTGGAAGCTCCTATCAAAGCTATAGATCTGGGCCTGAATATAGCTTCTAGGTAATCAGCACCCATCCCAAACCCCCTCAGCTTGATTTACTGGCGACTGCCCTCCATATACTGTCGCCAGCGTGATGCAGATTCAAAATACTCCTCCCCCTTTCCTTGACCTCGTTTGAGGGTCTAAGGGCTTTACCAATCGCTATAGCAGCCTTAATCTTCTCATCAAGGACGACCACAATGTCTCCCTCTGAAAAATCACCAGATACCTCCCTAATTCCGGGTCCCATAACATGGGCCCCGCTTGCTATAGGCTTAACGGCGCCTAAATCGACAATAACCTTGGGGAGTGGAAGATAAAACTTCTCAACAGCTGTTAAAAATGGTATTAGATCTCCGGTTGGAAGTTCCACCAAAACAGGGTCTTCACCATAGAAGTATACCTTCGCAATCTTTCCCTTCCATGGTACTTCAAGGACTTCCAGAGAAATCTTTCTCTTTGTGAAGACCCTGTCCATCCCTGGAATAATCCTCACAGCCTCGTCTATTAGCGACCTACTTTGCTTAACAGTAATAGCATACCTCCTTCCGGCCGGGATATCTATCACCTGTCATAAATTGTGTAGGGTGGCGCCCGGGCCGGGATTTGAACCCGGGTCTGGGGCTCGACAGGCCCCTATGCTAACCTGGCTACACCACCCGGGCCCTCAAGTAGTAACTTCTCGTTATTATAAATTTTTTAGCTATGCCAGCAATAGGAGTTGCAGCTATAGCGCCCCTCTACTAGCCACCTCTATTCCTGAGGTAGCTCTCATATATATTCTTCATCTTTACGGAATCTCTCTCTAAGATCGGAGATTCCGAGATAACGAGCCACTTCACATCATGTTCCACCATCAACTGAGCTAGAGGATCGAAATCAGGTCCATATCCAGAACCAAGCTCGTGGTGCATCTTTTCACCATACCCAGTTTTCGTGGCCTCTACTTCGGTAAAGTGAATCACTAAACCATCTAATGACCCAAGTCTACGCTCTATCTCCTCTAAAATCCTCTCATAATCTTCTCTCCCCTTAATGATACCTCCGTCCCTTACATGTATGTGTGCGAAGTCTATCGTTGGGACGACCATGTCAAGATCTTCAGCCATTTTAAGGACCTCATCGAGAGAGCCAAGCTGTGATGGCTTACCAGTAGTTTCTGGACCTAATTCTACGTCCAACCCCTGATCCTTTATTTCCTGGATCACCGAGGATAACCCCTTTATCGCTATCTTCAAGGCTTCATCGGGGGAAAGACCGCTATAGTATCCCGGATGAAATGTAATGTGCTTTGCTCCCATTCTATCTGCTGCTATCGCGGATTTTAATATTCTCTCCAGGCTGGCCTTCCTCTTTCCCCCATCAGCTGAAGCTAAATTTATTGCATAGGGGGCATGAAGCGACAAGGCAATATCGTTTTCGCTGGCTTCCTCTTTTATCCATCCTAATAGCTTCTCATTCTTTGGTATAGCTCTCACAGCCTGATATTCCATCGCATCTAGCCCTATCTCCTTGAGATAGGAGAATGCTTTCTCTTTAGGAGCATCTATGGGATATCCAGCAGGTCCGAACCTAGTTCTATCTAGCTTCATCTCAATTTATCTAGATTAGATTACATTTTAAACAATGTTTCCTCGAAATGATCTCTAGTGGTCGACATAACTTGGACATGTACAATACAGATAGAACAATTCCCCGGGCCCCTTTAGTAAAATCTTTTGCCAGAGCAGGACTCTCAAATTTATATAAGGGTTCTGCACTATATATACGGGGCCGCCCAGCTCTTCGCGGGCTTAGCCCGGTTGTATGGGCTATAGCTCCACAGATGTGGAAGGGGCCCCCAATTGGCCCCGATCTAGGCGTCCTCCGGACGCCCCTCTCCGCACACTGTGCTGGGCGGTCCCCCGCACCTCCACCTCCTTTCGGTGATTTGATGACTTGGATGATCAGGCCAGATGCGTTTGTGGCCTTTGAAAATGAAGAAATAAGGAACTCATTAAGCAGGTATATAAGGGTAGTTAGAGGAGAAGAAGCGCCTCTATTCAGAATAGCTCAAAGAATAAGAGTAGATATATCAGGAGGTCTATGGAAAGCTCATGAAGAGGGACTGAACGTAATGAAAGAGTTTCTAAGCGGGGAGTGCGACCTAGAGGACCAGGGGCAGATCTCTCTCCTAGATGTTAAGATCAGACTGGCTAAAGAATTAGCGAGGAACTGTAGGTTATGTGAGTGGAAGTGCGGTGTAAACAGGCTAGAAGGAGAGATAGGGGTCTGCAGGGTTAGGGGACCAAGGATATCAAGTGCTTTCATACATATGGGTGAGGAGCCGCCCATAACTCCCTCAGGAACAATATTCTTCTCAGGATGCAACTTCAAATGTGTTTTCTGCCAGAACTGGGACATCTCTCAATATCCAGAATCCGGCAAGCCGGTAAGTGAGAGGGACTTGTCTATAATGATGGATAGATTAAGGAGAAGTGGCGCGAGGAACATAAATCTAGTAGGGGGCGAACCAACCCCGAATTTACCATCAATACTGGCCGCCCTTCCTCTAACATCCGAGGACTTCCCTATTATATGGAACTCCAATATGTATATGAGTGAAGAAGCGACTAAGCTGCTAATCGGGATAGTCGATCTTTGGCTACCTGATTTCAAGTATTGGGACGATGAGTGCGCGAGGAAGTATAGCAAGGTAGTTAGGTATAGGGAGACAGTTACACGTAATCTAAAGATCGCATATGAGTTAGGAGACATGATAATAAGGCACCTAGTCCTCCCAAATCATCTAGAATGCTGCACTAAACCTATACTGAAGTGGATATCTGACAATACGCCCAACGCCCTTGTAAATATAATGGCACAGTATAGACCTGAGTATATGGCTAGGAACTATCCGGAGATAGACAAAAGGGTGCGAAGAGATGAAATGGTGGAAGCTTATAGATACGCGGATGACCTAGGACTTAAATGGAGGTCAGTGAGTTAGTAGGTTAAAATTAGTGAAATGACCTTCCATTTGAGTTCCTCTAAGCTCCCCTCATTTACTACGAAGTAATCCGCCATAGCTATAGCATCTCCTAGGTGGAAGGTTCTTATTTCCTTTTCATCTTCTGCTAGAAAATCTTCAAAGACATCCTTATCGAAGCCTTTTCTCCCTCTCTTAAGTAATCTGAGGAACCTCAATCTCTTGGATGCTAGAATTGCTATTGTAACCACCTCATCACCAAATTCCCTCTTAAACTCCTCTATCTCCTCTATGTTCCTAATACCATTTATCACGAAACCATCAAAATCACCCATCTCCCTAATTCTCTTTATAACGAGTCTTGCTACTGCTCCCATCCCCATCTTTTCCCTGAGCTCCATACCAACCTTTCTCATATTCTCTCGCGTTGGAGGTAATCCCCTCTCCTCAAGCTCAGAAAGTAGTTCATCACTCATCCTGAGGACCTTATAACCTAATTCCTCCTCTATCGACCGTGCAACAGCATCTTTGCCACTGCCTGGTAGTCCAACGATCAGCACTATCTTCTTCAACCCAAGCATTTCACATCACTTCTCTCAAAGATTATCAATTTTATAACATAACTTTGGTGACCGATTACGGGACCCATACATGATAACGATAATCGAAATAGAGGTAACCAGTCAGGGAGAAGGAATTATCCCCTTCACTGGTCCACCCCTCAGAAGAATCTTGTTCAAGACGCTTTCCTCGCAGAACCCCCTCTTAGGCAAGGCACTTGAAATGGCGTCTAATAAAATATTCGTTGAGGCGTTCATGAAAGACAGGAGGCAGTTACCTTGTGGCTTCCAAGAGGAGCTTGTATACCCAGGATCTGAGTATAGAGGATCGATCATAATCTTCGATGAAGATACCATAGCCAATGCCGTAAAAGGCTGGCTCTATAAGAAGCCAGTGATAAAGATAAGAGATATACCGTTTAGGATCACAGGTTATTCATCTCAAGAGATAAAGATTGAGGACTTCATCCAGGAGCAGCCATGCAAGAACTTCAGGTTAAGATTCCTAACACCTACATGCTTTAGAAGGGCAATTACCCCGTACTGCTATCTTTATCCGAACTCAAAACTAGTAATCTCTTCAGTAGCTTCTATATGGAATGCCCTCTCTCCAAGAAAGGGGCCAGATACAAAAATAATGACTATGTGGGCTGATCTCAGTGTGGTTGAAACTGGTTATGAGTTATGTACAACAAAACCCGTGGAAATCGGAGAAGGAAGAACGATGGTGGGCTTCATGGGGTGGGTGAATTATAAGGTCGTGGATCACCCAGAATGGCATGCTGGATCTCATGAGGAGATGACTATATGGATGAATACTTTACTAAGGTTTGCTGAACTTGTAGGTGTTGGTTACCTCAGACACTTCGGGTTTGGAAAAGTAAGATTCGAGATTAAGAGGAGATAAAGAGAATCTATCAGTTAAAATACGAGTGCTTCAGTAGAGATG
>JAGGTZ010000149.1 GCA_021158805.1 Thermoproteota archaeon
CAATAATACATATGGAACTCGTTCCCGGGGACAAAATGAAAGTGATATACTTAGCGAAAGGAGGGGGAAGTGAAAACACATCTAAGTTATATATGTTAAGCCCTGTGCTCGGGCTGAAAGGTATTAAAAAGGCGGTAATCGATGCTATGCTCGATGCCGGTCCTAAACCATGTCCTCCGATAGTGGTGGGTGTCGGTGTTGGCGGAAGCGCTGATATGGCCTTAAAGTTGGCTAAAAAAGCGACATTTAGAAGACTTGATGAGCCTAATCCAGATCCAAAGATAGCTGAGGTGGAGAGGGAGCTATACGAGAAAATAAACTCCTTAGGCTTAGGTCCTATGGGTCTCGGTGGCAAGACGTATGTATTAGCAGTGAAAATAGAATGGGCTCATAAGCATCCAGCTAGCCTCCCTGTGGGCATAAATACCCAATGCTGGGCCTTTAGGAGATCAGAAGCAGAATTTACTAAGGAAGGGGATATGAAGCTACTTGTTCCCCCATGAGGAGGTGATTGTATGGCTGAGTACAGGTTGAAGACTCCTGTTTCCGAGGAAGAAGTTAGGAAGCTAAGGGTTGGTGATATCGTCTATCTGGATGGTATTCTAATAACTGGAAGAGATCAAGTCCACAGAAGAGCTCTAGAGCTTGCCGCGAAAGGTGAGAAAGATAAAGTCCCCCTAGACCTGAATGGCATGGCCCTATTTCACTGTGGTCCTATCGTCAAGAAAATAGGAGAAGAGTGGAAGATCTTTGGGTTTGGCCCAACCACAAGTGCAAGAATGGAAAGTGTGGAGGCAGACTTCATCAAGACATTCGGTGTAAGGCTCATAATTGGGAAGGGTGGAATGTTTGAGAGAACTACACAGGGAATGAAGGAGTTTGGAGCTGCATATCTTGCCTATCCGGGTGGAACCTCTGCAGTAGCCACTAAGGCTGTGAAGAGAGTTGTGGATGTCCATTGGCTTGATCTAGGAACTCCTGAAGCCATGTGGGTCGTAGAAGTAGAGAATTTCGGTCCCACAATGGTAGCGATAGATTCACATGGAAATAACCTCTTCTTGGATGTAATGAGCAATGCCAAGAAGGTCGCTGAGGAGATATACACAAAATTGTAATTCAGGCCCTCAGATTTCCACCTTTTTTATCATTGAAACGTATTGCAACGTTTTGATATGGTATTAACAACAATATTTACTAAGTTTTATCCTCTTGAATATCTGGGAAGAAGAAATGGCTAGTGTTGTTGAATCATCAATATTTCAGCTAGAGGATAAAGGATATCGCCTCTTATACTGGAGTATTAACAGAGGAAAGGTTGAGGTAATCCTATCAGCAGCTAATGTAGATACTAAGCTAGCACATCTAATACAGAGTGTTAAGAGGAGCATATCCGCAAACCGTGTAGACGTAGAAACCTCAAGAGAATTCGGAACTTTATTAGTGAAAGTGATCTTCTACTTTAAGAATTTCCCCAAGGATGCGAGGCCTAGGGGATTTAACGATCTGCTAGCCTGGGGGATTAGCGAATCTCCCTAGCTCTAATTCTTGATTTCCCCGTAACTGTCATAATTTCAGCAACAGCAAGTATTGCAGCTAAATCTTCTGGGTTTTCGATGCTCATCTCTTCTAAGGTCCTCAGATGTCGGTTAAATGATCTCCTGAAAGTCCTTTCCTCTCTTACCCCTAACGGCAATTTGTACCCTAGGATATAAAAAGGGAGTTTAACTAATAAACAATTTTTTCGCGGCGTATAACGCAAAAATATTACATTCTCACAATCTCTCCCTTAGGTGTTAGAGCTAAAAGAGGTTTTAAATTGGCCTTCATCAACCTCTCCAATACCTTTGGATATAAAACCACTAATTCAGGTTCGAATGTCGTTACAAGGGAATCTTTGATGTCTTTAAGAACCAATAATAAACTACGGATCTCATCGTTGGTAGAGAAGCTAACAACGGCGGAAACATGAAAATTAGCGTCAAGTCTAGCTAGGTTCCTTATAGCCTCTAACTGTAATTCAAACCCCTCTTCACAGGCTCCAGTTATCTTATGGAACGTTGAAGGACTTCCTCCCTTCAAAGAGATTCTTACGTGGACGTTATCTTGGTTAGCAATACGTTTGGCATATGCCTCCTCGGATAAGAGTATTCCATTTGTCTCCAGTATAAAGAGAACATTTTCATGCTTAAGCTGATCTATTAAAGCTATCAGGTGCTCCCTACCAATCGTTGGCTCGGCACCACTCACCCTAACTTTCTCCACTCCATAGTAAGCAGCCCCATCTACTAATTTCCTAGCTACTTCTTCAGGGGAATAGAAGTTTCCGAGGTTGGGGTTGGTTATGTACCTATAGCTCCAACAGAATACACATCTTAAGTTACAGCCAACGGCATCGGCAGTATATATTCCCCCGTAATGCTTGGAATATCTGAATCTATAATATCTCCTGAGCGGCATCTTTAAGGTAGGTCTAATGACTTGCTTCTCAACAACTTCGGATAGCCTAATTGGATCATATCCCCTACCTTTCAACCCTCTAACCTCTTTGCTACATCTCTTCCAATCCACACTCCCGATGCGGCTGCTTGTACCAGTCCTCTAGATACACCAGCTCCATCTCCTCCTGCGTATAGCCCACTAATCTGCTTACTCTCCAGATTCTCCTTCAGATCGAGCTTTGCTGTGTGAAGCTTCACCTCTACACCATATAATAGAGTGTGATCCGATGCCACGCCAGGCATTATCTCATTCATAGCGTTTAACATCTCCAGTATATCCTTCAGGTACCTGTATGGGAGAACGAAGCTTAGATCTCCAGGTACTGCTGAGGGAAGGGTAGGCCTAACTATGCTTTTACTGAGGCGAGAAGGTGTCGACCTTCTTCCTCTTCTTAGATCTCCTAATCTCTGGACTATAGGTTGGTTTCCTGCGATGTTATTTGCCATCCTCGCTATACTTAACGCATAAGATATGGTATCCTTATAGGGCTCAGTGAACTTTGTGTTAACCAGTATGGCGAAATTCGTGTTATCAGTCCTACGATCCTCTCTCGCAACGCCATTCACGGTGACTATTCCCCAGTAGGACTCAGTCACTACTTCTCCACCAGGATTGACGCAAAACACCCTAACCCTGTCATCGAATGTCTCGCTATAGTAGATCAGCTTTGGCTCATAGAGGACTTCAGTAAACTCCTTCATCACCTCATAGGGTACTTCTACTCTGACGCCCAGATCGACCATCCCTCCATTCATCTTTAGACCCAGCCTTCTCGCCTCTTTTATAAGCCAGCTTGCTCCTACCCTGCCCGGCGCAATAACTAGGTATTTCGCCTTAATTTCCTCACCATTGGATAAAGCGACGCCTTTTACCTTAGATCCATCTGTTAATATGCTATCAGCGGCTACTCCGAATCTAAATGAGACCCCCATCCTCAATAGCATCTCTCTGAAGTTTTTAAGGACTTTATAGCCCCCATCGCTTCCCATATGTCTGATCCTAAAGGGGATGAGTAGTAATCCGCTTCTCAGCGCTTTACTCTTTAGTTTCTCAATAGCCTCCTTATCCTCTCCATACGCTTTTCTCGGAGCCCCTAACTTCAAGAAAACTTCATCAACATAGTCAATGAGGTTCCAGATGATCTTATCATCCCCTATAAAGCTAGCTAGATCACCACCTATGTCTTTAGTTAGATTTAACTTTCCATCACTAAATGTCCCAGCTCCCCCGAAGCCAGAGACTATGTCGCATATAGGACAGGCTATACATCTACCGACTGTCTTTAGAGGGCATCTCCTCTCCTCTAGATCCTTTCCTAACTCTATAACTAGAACTTTCGCAGCTGGGGATAGTTTCTTTATTTCCATAGCCGCAAAAAGACCTGTTGGACCAGCTCCGACTATGACTACATCCCATTCATCCAACTATTTCCCTTTCGGATTACATCAGGTCAAGGATAATAAATCCTTCCCCCTCACCAAATATTCCAAAGTTCCCATGTACCCCCCATCGAGCGTAAATATCTCTGTAGAATCCAGTTCTATACACTTAGGGAATACGGGCCCTCTCTGCTTCAAGTCTAGTAGGTCTCCATACCCAAGTAATTCGTTAAAGGGAGGCATTACAACCAGACTTCCCGGCAGACCATCGCACTTCGTCTCAGATAAGACCCATACAGCCACTTTCCCTTTACCCTTTATCTTGATGGAGGGATGAACATGGCCCATTAGTCCTATATCAAAATTCTGGGACTCTCCTAAAGGCCTTGCATGTCCATGAAATATCCAAACATCACCTAGAGCGAATCCTTTGGAACCAACTACTCTTATCATTTCGTATGACTTCAGTAATTGGGATATTCCACCATCATGATTTCCTTGGGCCAATAATATCTCCTGAAAGTGAGGCGTTATCCTATCTAAAAATCGTCTTACTCTTATAGCAGACCATGAGGCCATGCCGATGGAATGTTTAAGATCGCCGACGATGACAAGTTTGTTATATTCCTTTCCCAACGATAATAACCTTTCTGCCATTCTCTCAGTCTGATCTGGGATATATACTCCCTCTTTTATGTATTCAAACTCGAATCCAAGATGTATATCGGCTATGGCCAACCACTTCTCCCCGTTAACATTTATCTCTGCTGCAGAGGTACCCCATATGGGCCTTAACATTGCAGGGGAAATATAAACGACAGCTTAAAAGATATGAGATACTTAGGGACTTGCCATGGGGAAGCGCCTTAAAAGCTTTGAAATCCGCTCTAAGGGGGCGAGTCTTAAAGTATGTATTCAAGCCCAGCGGTAACTACTTCTACATAGTTGAAGGTCCTACTGGAAAACATCTAGTCATGGGAGATATTTACTGCTCATGCATGGACTTCTACCTCAACGTCATA
>JAGGTZ010000018.1 GCA_021158805.1 Thermoproteota archaeon
CCTCTCCTCAGTAATACTCCCCCTTTTATGGATGGTAGCAATAGCTCCGCTTCTATTTACGGGTACAAAAGCCATCTCCAGGGCTCTAGTAGATCCAGGGGTTTTAAACGCCCTTTGGTTCTCTTTTATCCAAGCAATATTAGCTGCCGCTATAGCGTCAGCTCTCGCTATACCATTGGGGTACCTGAACGCTACCTATGACTACCCAGGCAGGAGCTTAATCGAGGTGGTGACCACAGCTCCTTTCACAATGCCAACGATATCAGTAGCCCTAGCCTTCCTCCTGATAGTGAGATCAGACCTCTTACCAGCTGGTCTCCCAGCCATTGCCCTAGCTAATGCATACTTTAACTTCGGATTCTGTTCCCAAATGGTTACCTCCTCCTTACTAACTGTAGGGAAGAGATTGGAGGAGGCCAGCGAAGTCCTAGGTGCCTCTAGATTAATGAAGTGGAGGAAAATAATCCTCCCCCTAGCACTTAGGGGCGTATCTTATGGATTCATTCTGACATTCACCTTGAGCTTCGCGAGCTTTGCAGTTCCCCTACTATTAGGGGGGCCAAGAGCTAGGACGCTGGAAGTGGAGATCTACTCCCTCTACAAGATCTACCTAGATGAGAAGATGGCATCGGCAGCGGCCTTATTACAACTGATCATTACTTTCTCATTTTCCATGCTATTAACAAGGAGAGTTCCAAGCCCCAGGGCCATGGAGCTGAGGAGAAGACGATCCCTTCCTGCTAAACTATTTCCGATATTAGCGTATCCATATCTCCTGTCTATAATAGCGGCCTATCCAATGTGTTACCTCTTCCTGAAATCGTTAATAAACCCATTTACCGGTAAGCTGGCCCCTCAAGTTTATCTGAAACTAATTTCTCTAGAGTACGATCCAATTCTAGGTGTTTCTCCCCTAAGACCGCTGGCAAATAGCCTTTTCTATGCTTTAATGACGGCCCTCATAGTTCTCACCATATCATCCCTCATATCCTTATCCCCCAAAGCTAGGAAGCTTGCAACGATCCTTTCCATGCTACCACTAGGTACATCTTCAATAACCATGGCCTTAGGTCTCTACATTATCGCATCCAGACTTGAGATTCCAGGGTGGATTGCGATAATCTTAAGCCACGTATTAATAGCCTTCCCATTTGTTATCAGGTCGCTAGAATCGGGAGTCTCTGGACTCTCTCCAAGTCTCATGGATGCAGCTGAGACATTAGGATTGAGCAGACTTGATGCACTTTTCAAGGTGGCATTTCCCGCATCGCTGCCGGCTGTGCTATCAGCTACATTCTACTCCTTCGCCCTTTCTATATCTGAAACGTCTGCCTCCACGCTATTGGCAGAACCCGAGACATCAACATTAACTGTTGCTGCATTGAAGTACTCCGGGGCGAGGAAGTTTCAGATGGCCTCTGCGATCTCCTTCATTGTAATGATATTAACGTGGCTGTTCTTGTGGTTAAAATCGGAGCTGGAGAGGAGGATTCCATGGTTGAGGTAAGGGTCGTAGGGGTTACTAAGAGATTTGGTAGCGTAACAGCTCTCTCTGGGGTCAACCTTACCGTCCCCGACGGTATGATTACTGCGGTCTTAGGGCCGAGCGGATGTGGGAAGACCACATTACTTAGGGTCATTGCTGGTCTTGAGAAACCAGATGAAGGAGCTATTTACTTCGGAGATAATGATGTGACGGATCTTCCAACTAAGGAGAGAAATGTAGGGATGGTCTTCCAAGATCTGGCACTCTTCCCACATCTTACAGTCTTGGAAAATGTGATATTTGGTTTGGAGGCTAGAGGCCTTCTAAAAGGAGAGGCATTGAGGATAGCCAGAGAGTACTTAGAGATCTTTAAGCTGGAAGGGTTGGAGGAGAGATATCCTCACCAACTCTCAGGAGGTCAACAGCAGAGGGTAGCGCTTGCCAGGGCTCTAGCTCCAGAGCCAGAGATACTATTACTAGACGAGCCATTTGGAGCTCTAGACGTTAAACTGAGGGAAGAACTCCTCTGGGAACTCCGAAAACTCCTCTCAGAGAAGAAGTTCACGGCTTTACATGTAACTCACGACCAGTCGGAGGCCATGGCTGTAGCTGATAGGCTAGCTATAATGTGTGAAGGTAGGATAGTGAGGGAGGGGAGTGTAGAGGAGGTTATCAGTAATCCAAGAGGGGAATTCGCGGCCAGGTTTTTGGGTGCTAATATCTTAACATTGATAGAGACCTCTAGAGGGGTATACAAGCTAGGAGGAATTGAAGTGAGGTCAAAACCTGGGTTAAAAGAGCTTAAAATAGGATTTTATCCTGAAGATGTGGAGATCGGTCAAGGCATCGAAGTAGAAGTACTTACAGTTTCTAAGCACCGCTCGGGCTACAGAATAAAGGTAATATCCCCAGAACTAGATGAGGAGCTGGAGGTCTGGCTAAAGTCTATTCCGGGCGAGAAGTTTGAGATAAGGCCCATGAGATGGTTTGTCCTACCGGAGATGCGATGAGGCCCCTCTTAACCGCAAAGCCCACTCCTGCCAGTTTCCTCTTCAGAAATTAAGGCTTTTAACATAAAGTACAAATTTGAGTAGAGCAGGCTATACTGAAATGCGAGATAAGTATCTCCTCGTCTACCTTACCTTAGTAGCAGTCCTTGCTGTCGTGATAATGACGTCATCGAGTATCAAGAGAGAAAAGCCTTCCATCTCTGAGATAAACTACATAAACCTATCAGACGGTTACATAATCGAATTCAATTACGAGACTGGGGAGGTTGTTCGAGTATGGATATTGAACGAGAGTTCCTTTTACAGGGTCAGTGTAGAGATCCTGACGGGGGCTGGCAGCAACGTAAGATCCGTCAAAGGCAAGATATCAGGTGGGGTCTATACGCTTGGACTATTAGTAATGCGATCTCTCGACGCAAAGATATACACGAACACATCTAAAGACGGAGGTTATGATTTCTCCCTGGTCGATATAGGTGTAAGTGGCGAGGACCACATGATAGTAGATTTCGTCTTGGTTGGAGAGGGAGAGGTGAAGCTAAAGGCAGATACCACTGTAAAAAAGGGAAATGTCCTCAGGACACTTTGTTTCGATACCACATTCTACTTGGGCTATGAGAGGGTCCCCTTAAGACCTTGGGAAGCTGTAACTTCGGGCCTCCCGCGAGGCAATAGAGCGGTCGATGGTAGTTGATGTTAAGAGAGCTGGATCACCTTATGCTTCAAAGTCCTCTTCTCTATCTCACTTTCTAAGACTTCGACTCCTATCCCTGGCTTATTTGGGACTCTTATAGTCCCTTCCTGTGTAAGACTCCACGGTGGATCTACTATATCTTTCTCGTAGTACCTGTCACTGGCTGAGATGTCGTTAGGGAACCTGATGTTAGGTAGAGTTGCTGCCGCCACCTGGTGCCCCCTACCTACGCCAGTCTCAAGTAGCCCACCTATCCAAACAGGCATTCCTACGGAGGCACAGAAATCATGAATTTTCCTCGTATTAATAAGCCCACCTACTCTAGCAGGTTTTATGTTTATTATAGAACAGCTGCCCAGCCTGTAAGCTCTGTAAGCATCCTCTGGTTTCTTTATACTCTCATCTAAACAGATAGGGGTCTTTAGCATACGGGCTAGTACGGAGTGATCTACTATATCGTCATAATCTAATGGTTGCTCTAACATGAGAAGATCGAACTCATCTAGCTTCTTGAGAAGGGGCCAGTCATTGAGTTCGTAGGCGGCATTAGCATCGACTTGAAGTAGTATGTCAGGGTACTCCTCCCTGACGCTCTTGAGTACCTCGTAGTCCCATCCTGGCTTTATCTTTAGTTTGATTCTCCTATACCCTTTTTCCAAGTAGGAGGAAATGGTACCCAGTAGCTTTTCAATGCTCTCCTCTATTCCGACACTAACCCCGCTTTCGATTTCCTCTCGGACCCCACCTAATAGTTTCCACAATGGCATACCCTCTCTTTTAGCTTTTAGATCCCATAGAGCCATCTCTACACCTGCCTTTGCCATATTATGGCCTCTAATCAGCTTTACTCGATCTAAAAATTCTTCAGGATTATTAGATCTCAAGGCAGACTCTGCCAAGAAATTACTTATGATATAAAACGCTGTCTCCGAAGTCTCATATGAGTAGAGGGGTTCAGAGTCGGCTGGCGCCTCCCCCCAACCGACTTCCCCTGAATCATCCTCTATCCTCACTATAACCCCTTGTCTCCTCTTAGTGGCACCGAAGCTAGTCTCGAACTTATGAACTAGCTCCATTTCCACTAGGTACAGGTCAAGCCTACGACCCACTCCTTATCTCCTCCAATATCTCCCTAGCCCTATCTAGGTTTATCCTCTTCTCCCTCAACATCTTCTCTACTATCTTATCTACCTCCTCTGGGGTTGCACCTACGGCCATAGCTATGTTCCTAGCATGGAGCTTCATATGCCCGGCCTGTATCCCCTCCGTAGCTAATGCCCTTAGCGCTGCGAAGTTTTGAGCTAGGCCAACAGCAGCTATTACCTGAGCTAATTCCTTGGCTTTCGTTACCCCCAATATCTTTAGGGCTATCTTGGCTATTGGATGTACCCTTACGACCCCTCCAACAGTACCAACCGCTACCGGGAGTTCAATGCTCCCCCATAAGTCGCCGTTCTCGTCTACCCAATATTCGGTCAGAGAGGTATATTTTCCGTTTCTGGCAGCATAGCTATGGGCTCCAGCCTCTAATGCTCTTGTATCCTGTCCTGTTGCTCTAGCTACCGCAATTACCCCATTCATAATACCTTTATTATGAGTTGCAGCTCTATATGGATCATATTTAGCGAAACGATAGGCCCACATTATCCCCTCAACAACCTCTTCACCTCCTATAGCCGATTTGGCAAATTTGGCCTTAGCCCTGGCTAACCTCCTATCTGCTAGATTTGAAAGAATCCTTAGGTATACCTTACCACCTGTAATTCTCTCTAGCATTGGAGCGAGTCCTTCGGCCATAGTATTTACTGTGTTGGCTCCCATGGCATCTAACGTATCTACGTAGAGATGGACCACCATCATAGGGCCTGCATCCGTCTCTACTATTCTTACCTCTAGATCTCTCGCTCCCCCACCTAATTTTATCAGTAGAGGATCCATTTCATTGGCTGCTTCCAGTAGCTTATCTTTTTCCCCTAGAATTGACCTTCTAGCCTCTTCCAAGTCTTTTACACCCACTATCTGTATCTGAGATATCATTATAGAGTCCGTTGCCTCAGCTTGGAATCCTCCAGATGCTCTAGCCATTTTGGCCGCATTACTTGCAGCAGCAACGACGCTTGGCTCCTCAATGGCCATCGGCACTAGATAATCCTTTCCATTTATCAGAAAGTTGGTCGCTATCCCAAGCGGGAGGGGCCATAGTCCCACCACATTCTCTATCATGTGATCGGCTACCTCTACCGGTAAGAGACCCTTCTTTAGCGTCTCGGCTTCCTCATTGGTAAGACCAGCAAACTCCTTCACAATCTTGACCCTCTCATCGACTGAGAGCTTATAGAAACCAGGTATCCTAGAGCTTGGCAACTTACCACCGGAACTTGGGGACCTTGGTAAAAATAAATGGATTCCTCCGTCAAATGAAGTCTTGGCTTGGCTTGACGGAGGAACCTTGGGCCGTATCGCCATACACGGTGCTTTCTTACTTTAATTGGTAGGGCTTAGTGGGTAAAAATAATGATAAATTACCCAACAAATCTGACAATATATAGCTCATTTAGTGCGAATAAAATAAAGCATCTCCCATGAGAATATTTTATAGATATACTGTCCTGAAGCCATGTGTTAGGAAATATATTCCTTGGGGACTTGGTGCTGGGATTCATACTGTTCGCCTTTATACTTTCTGTGGTATTTATCACTAAAAAATTCAGGAATCCCTGGGTTAATAGGAAAATTATCCATCTCTCGTCGGCTCCTGCCGCTCTAGCCTATATGTTCGTCTTTAAGGAACCTTACGTATTCTTTGGACTTAGTATACTCTTCACGATAATGCTTATAATCCCTCATATCAGAAAAAGGGAATTCGACTGGTTTCAGCTCAGGAGAAACTATGGTGAGGTTTTTTACACACTAAGCTTCTCAGTCCTCGCTATTACGATGTGGAATGTCAGTAGAATTTTAGCGGGGGTTTCAATGCTCTTCATGGCAATAGGAGATTCTGCCACGGGACTTGTTAGATCTAGGTTTCTTAAAGAGAGGGCGAAGCATATATCGGGTAGCATAGCCATGTTAATAGTTTGTTCAGTAATAGGATACTACTTCATGCAGATTCAAGGGATCCTGCTCGCGGTCCTAGCAACAATAGCCGAATATCAGCCATGGGTAGACGATAATCTATCCATACCTCTAGTTACAGCGCTAGCCGGTCTACTACTCGGTTTTCCCACGCTAACCTAAAGGTATCGTAATACCACCGTGAACTACTTTTCCTCAAGAGCCCTCATACCTCCAAGTTAATATCTTCTAGCTGGGAGATAATGATGAGTCACTTAATATAGCAGCGGTCATTGATGGATCATCTTTATAATACAGCCTCGACAGTTGTACCCTGGGTTTATGTTGGAAGCGAGCGAAGCTATCCCACTATATGTCGATAGGTTCATATTAGCGCCAGAAAGATCGCTTTATGGAATTTCTATTGAAGTTACAGAGGATAGAATCGGGTTGATTAATGATGTAACGACAATACTCCGAAATAGGGGCGTGAGAATCTTAACGATGTACGTTCAAATCGGTCGTAATGGAAAGGGCAGAATAATCATTGCTATGGATCTAACAGACTCCAATAGTAGCATAAATGACCTCGCGAAGGATATAGGTGTGGTTACAGGACTTGGTGAGGTTACTATATTTGAGCCAGTCAGGGAGGGATTCCTAGTAGATACTGTATCCTTCCCCGTGTATACTGGACCGTACAGGATAGTCTTTTTCAGGGATGTCCTCCTAAGAGGGCTGATTGAAGGATTAAAGGAGCGTATAGGCATCCAAGTGGCTGAGGCCCTACTTTACCATATAGGCTCAGAGATGGGCAGGACTGCCGCCCAAGACCATATTAGGATGGGGAAAGCCCTTGGTCTCAAGAGCCCCGCGGAGATAGTGAGGTACATAACAACACCTATGTTTACAGCAATAGGTTTTGCCCGCACAGAACTATCTGAATTGAAGGAAGATGTGCCTTACTATAACATAAGGCTCTATAACTCAATAGAATGCGAGATTGGTAAGCCGAAGGGCAGGCCATCCTCGCATCTGGTGAGGGGGATGATGGCTGGTGCCTTATCTGAGATACATAA
>JAGGTZ010000010.1 GCA_021158805.1 Thermoproteota archaeon
GGCCCTATTCAAAGATTACACCAACTACCTTTCTCTATTATCCTCATAGAGATCTAAGAGCCTGGCCTTCTCTAAAAAAGTAATCTGCCATTTTCACTTTATATCGAATTCGTAAGATTTCAAGGTCGAAAGAGTCATCTCCTATCCACTTAATATCCAAGGTATCGGTACAGCATTAGCCAATCAATCCCTGCACAGCTTCTTGAAATCTGAGTCCTTGAGAAAGCCTCAAGTGCTTATCTATAGAGGCCTTCTACCTTCTCCGCCCTAAACCTATAGATATAGAAATTATGTCAGGATTTAATTTACCTGATTCTACGCATTCTCCGCTGGGGGAGCATGCTACATACCTTGCCGGGGCGAAGAATCCAGGATCAACTTGGTAGAGGAATTCCTGTCCAATTTCCTTAACTTTTTCAGCAACTGAAACACCATAATCCTTGGATGAGCAGCTAGGAGCCTTTTCCATCAATTCCCTCAAGCGTTCATATTCCATATCCACGAATAAGAAGACTTCAGCACCGTAAAGTAGCATATCGTTCGTCCTTCCGAGCATGATCATGGGATCTGGATGAATAGGCGCTATAGGAGCCCTCCCACTTCCAGCAATTACATCTCTCGGATTCACTCCAAGTGTATGTAGCTTATGAACTCCTGTCTCTACAGATCTCGCACTTATCTGAACTGATCCAGCTAGGCTATTCGTAGCCGCCGCTATTACATAGAGATTCTCAGGTCTCACACCGCACTTATCCGCTATGTAGGAGATGACTTCCTCGTTGGGAAGTTCACTTGTCTCTAGCGCTAGCACAGCCACATCAGAGCTTTCCTCATACCCCATCTCCTCGTAAAGTTTAGAAGGCTTTCGAGCTAAGGCCCTAGCTGGACCCGATCCCATGGCAAAGTAATCACCGACTTTCACCTTCCAACCAGCGAATTGCGAAGCCATCAAGGCCTCCATTGGGTGATCTGTGTAGACTTCCACCTGAGGGAGATTCAAATATCCGTAACTTCCATAGGAGATCGATACATTGGCAAGCCCCCCAAGAGTTATCTTAGCTAGATAAATCCCTGCTTCAAATCCCCCCTTGGCCTTAACCCCAGCATCGATAACTGTAGCTCCGTTTACCTTTCTTACCTCTATCCCTAGATCTTCTCGCTCAATCATTTCCTCTGCAATCCTTGCAGCCAACTCGTTCATGCTCAAGTGTTACACCTCCGCTACCAATAGATCCTTCAGTGAAGATATCTCCGGATTTGCGTCCCTTGCAATATATAGCCTAGCTTTACCATCCACTACCGAATCTCCTCTGAAAAGTAAGAATTCTTTCTCAAGCTTGTATTCCTTCACCTTAGCTTTATTCACGACATCATCTATGTAAAAGCTGGGCAGCAATCCATCAACTTTACCTCCTATCACAATCTTGCCTCCCTGAGCTCTCGCTCCAACAAATTTTCCTGCATTCCCTCCGATGAATATGGAACCTCCAACCATATGAGCGCCTATGAGGTGCGAAGCATTTCCCAGCACTATTATAGCCCCAGATTTCATTCCAGCTCCTATATTAGATCCAGCATCCCCTCTCACAAGAATCTTACCTTTCCTCATTCCATACCCTGGCTTATCTCCAACGAATGCTGCCCCTATGAAATCTCCTGCGGATCCCTTAACCTCTACATTGCCCCCTCTCATCCTAGCTCCAAGCCAGCTTCCAGCGTTCCCTTCAATGATGAGGTTTCCTCCTCTCATCCTGTAACCCGCTAAGCTTCCGACATCTCCCTCGACAATTAGGGTACCAGAGGTCATTCTATAGCCCAAATATCTGATCTTCTCCGCATCCTTAATCCTCAGCTCTATATCCTCAGGATTTAGGGAGGGGCTGCTCGGGCCTTCTATATCGAAGAGATCCCCTAACTTCCTTTTAACACCCCCTTCATAGGCGATGAATTCATATATCTCCTCAAGGGATTTGCCGGAGAACTTGTCAGGTCTGAGATACCTGCATTCGACTGGTACTTGGAATTTCTCCTTTGGTCTCACGTAGTAAACTACCATTTAGCTCACCACCCTCCCTTTCCTCAATTCATCCTCACCTATGACGTAGTTCGAGAGAGAAATGGAATAGTACTTCGGGAACTTCTCCTTCAAACCTTTCTCCACTTCCCTAATTGAATCTTCAGGTACTTTGGGATCGGTATAGAAGGTCGTTCCATATAATTCCCTAACGATCTCTCCATCCTTCACAACGATCTCTCCATCCTTCAATGTATATTTAGCTCTTGAGAAAGCTTTAATTACCTCCTCATAATCGTGATGGACGTCTACCTTCTCAGGATTGAGGTCATATATGGCAATATCTGCTTGAGCTCCCTCCCCTAAATGCCCTTTAAACTTCATACCCAGTAACCTGGCTGGGGAGGCTCTCATCATGATCATTATCTCCTCTAATGATAACTCCCTGCTTATAGAGGGAAGAGATGCTCTCCCTAGAGCTACCTGGTTTAGATCCTTCATAAAGTCCTCTCTCATCTTTTTACTCATGAGAAGAGCCATGATCTCCGGATACTTCGTGAAGGGACCGGCGTTAGGATGATCTGTTGTTATGTAAACCTTCCATGGATCCCTTACTAGCAAGGCAACCTCTAAACCAATGCACCACTGTACCGTGTTCACATAATTCCTCTTTCTGTAAACATAAGGTACTATGCCGGCTGAAGTTTCTGCCTCGATATCGGCGAAGCTCCACTTCCCCCTCTCTAAGTGATAGAGGACGAACTCGAATGGAGCATCGGCAGTCATAGTTATCGTAGGTCCAAACACTAGCTGACCTAAGTCTACAGAAGAATCTGTTCTTTCTACTTCCTTAGCTATATCCTCTCCACCACTTCCTAAGGTTATCCAGCTATCTCCTTTATATCCAGTGAACTGGGTATGGGTGACATGCATAGCTGGCCTTTCCAATCCCTTAGAGTATTTGTTAGAGAGTTCGATGGTCTTCAGTGTGGTTTCATAGTTGCCTGGATATCCTAACCTATTGCAGTGGACGTGTATGGGATGAGGTAATTTAAGATGCTCGACTGCCTCTCCTAGGCCTAGGAGTATGTCCTTCGGAGAAATTCCATATTCTGGAAGCTCATAATCGATATCTATTCCCATTCCTTTCCCATGAAGCCAGGCCCAATCAGCTCCTGGATCAACTATCTTTATCCCATATCCCTTGGTAGCACGTAGGAGCCACGCAACATAGGCTTCAATCAAGTCTCCTCTTCCATCAACTAGGTAGTCCAAGAGGAGCCAGTTCGAATCTGCTATTATATAGGTAAGCTTGTCTATTATCGGAATATCATTCATCTCCTCATGGGTGTGCCTAGCCTCCAACGGAGGGCTTGCTGCCTCAGCGACAGTCGTGTAACCCATGATAGCGTAGCCATATCCTATCTTGAATACGTTGGGGACACTCCTTCCAACCTGTGATCTTAAACCATTTGAGGCAGGCTTGCAGGTTCCTATATGATCCTCGGGCTTAATTAGGCGCCCAGTATTGACCTTTGGTCCAGCTATATGGGAATGAATATCTATTCCTCCCGGAGCTACTATCCCTCCTCCAGCATCTATCACCTTTGGATTTGGAGATAGCTCGCTTGGATTGACGATAATCCCATCTTTCACAGCTATTTCCATTAAGTCACCGAAAATTCCATTAGCGGGATCATAAACATGCCCATTCTTTATTAGAAACTCGGTCATGAATATCCCTCCCCTCTTTTTCTCCCACCTTCATTTCTATACTCCTTCACCATCTCAAGGAGCCTCCTCAAGATTTCGTCATCACAAAGAACTCCAGGAGGTGGAGGGAGTATGCTCTTTATTCTCAGGGGAACATCATCTAGACGGTAGGCCGTTCCACCGCATTCAACACCTACGATTCCTGATGGAATTATCACATCGGATATAGTAGCTGTAAGACTCCACTTAGGATCTATGGTTATGACCGGTATCTTAGAGAGATGCTCTACTGCTCTCTTCGGGAAATGAGCTACAGGGTCGCTAGATATGATTAAAGCAGCATCTACTTCCCCTCTCATTAGGAGATCTGGTGCTGTTGTAACTCCGGGTACCATTCTGGGATATCCCCTAGAGAAATCTATACCGAATGGATATCCTGTGGTCCAGAGGAAGACGTTATCACTCCCAGTTACATTATAATGGCCTCTCATCGGAATTAAGACGAACCTAGTCCATTCATTGAGGTCATGGGCTAGCTTTATCAGCTCTTCCACATTCCTGTGCTTTGCTCCAGTCATTGTGATTCCCATTCCCTCGAAAATTACCCCATACTTGGCAGACTTCATCTCATCGGCTAGACGGTAAATAGTCTCCGTTGGAACTCCAGCTACGCTTGGAAGCTCTATATCTAGATCTCGCACTGCCATCCTGAGAGCCGTTATCAGCTCGTAATCTTTCCCGGGCTCTACTCTAACTAGCTCGTCAGCTAATCTAGCTGCAGGAGTTTCTCTGACATCTATAACGACGACTTTGCGATTCTTTCTCCCCTTAATCCACTTCCCTCGAGAGAATATCCAGAGAGAGAAGTGATTCTGGTGGGAGGCTGATGGGTTAGATCCCCATATAACTATGTAGTCTGCCTTATGCCTTATAATACCAAGCGTGCTCCTCGCTGTGCCGACATCTTGTGCTCCCAACGCTGTTGGGCCATGGCACACAACAGAAGTGTTATCTATAACGCCTCTTAGTATTTCAGCCAGCTCAACTCCTACCCTAATGGCTTCATTTACTGTACTAGACCATCCAAAGAGTAGAGGATACTTCGCAGAGCTTAGAATCCTCGCAGCCCTCCTCAAAGCTTCTTCAAGCGATACTTCTCTAAAGTGCCCACCTTCCCTAATTAACGGTCTAAGTATTCTATGCTTATGATAATTCCTAAGCTTAGACACGGAGTTAGCGCATCCTCCAATTACCTTCTTAATCTCATTGCCCACCACCTCTAACTTGAGATGGTCGCAGAGTTCTCCACAGAATGGGCATACCATATATTCGTAAACCTTTTGAGATCCACCCCTCAGCTCTATATCCTCTATCTCAGTTGGTATTATGGCATTATAATGAGCTAGTATTTCTATGAGGCTCGTAGGCTTACCCTCAGATGGCCTAACGTTGATGATTGTGTATTTGTAGTTTGGCATACCTAAACTCATAGTCTGAGGATCTACAATCATGTTGGCCCATGGGCCCATTGGAACATATGCATGACCCCTCTTAACTTCTTTACTTCTGAAAGCCCTTATCTTTATGGAGCCCTCCTTACTAATCACTTCCACTAGGGATCCATCGGTTATACCAAGAGCCTTCATGTCATCCTCGTTTAACTCTATTCTGGCTACAGCGTCTGCATAAGCTTCGCTGAGCTTACCCTCAGCCTCCATTGATATACCTTGTTTTATTGTCCTTCCTGTGTTCAGAAGGAGAGAAAGAGTTTGCTTGGCTATCATATTTCCTTCAACCCCCTAGCCATTTCCACAGCGTCATGGAGGTCTATCTTATACTGTCCCAACTTTCCTCCATAGTTGCCGGCATCTATCTTCACTACTCCAGGAACCTTGGTTGCACCTAGTATAGCAAAACCAACCGCTCTTTTAACATATTCAACTCTCAATCCATTTATCACTATCTCATAAACGCTCTTTACCTCCGGAGGTAGGGCTGTATCATCTACCTGATCTCTTAAGGTAGGACAGTACTTGTGGTTGGTTGTGGCACCGAGCTTTAGATATTTCAGGGATCCTACCTTTGAACCGGATCTCACTATTCCTCCGGGAAATGGAAGTATGACATTCCTAGCGTTCCTTCTCACTTCCCTAACAGCACTCTCGGCTGCGTTCAAAGCGGCTTCCTGACTCTTAGCGAGTATTAGTATGTTCCCTCCGGCGACCCCTTTTAGAAGACCGAATGAGTTCTCTATGAGGAATTCGCCTTCCATTACAGGTATTCTCCACATATCACGACCATATACCTCTTCCCGCTTCTCGAATCCATCTCCAAACTTAGAGAGGGCGGATCCTACTAAGAGCCTCCTTCTTACCTTGGGAAGACCATCGAATACTGATGTAGTTGGGCATGTGAGAACCGCTTGACCTATTCTCATGATCGTGTGGAGCTTCAAAGAAGGAATATCTCTGTCATATATATGAATTAGAGCCCCTACTCTGCCATCAGGAGTACTTTTGGGAGAAACAAGGCTTTCCAGCCCAGATTCCCCAGGACACATTATAACAGATGTACCTAGACCTGTAGATACTCTGGCTGCTATGAGAGCCCATCTTGAATCTTTAGCAGTTATTAGAATACGAGTAGCATATAAGGAGAAGGCCTCACAGTAAGTATCTTCCACAGGAACCCCATTCACATTCAAAGGGATACACCTAGCATCTTCCCGGTAGTTAGATTAATCTTTTTTTATTAGACTATCCTTTCCCTAGAATGTATTTTCGTACTCTTAGGGCTGGCTTTTACGTATCTGGCAATTCCTCAAGTAGCATCGCTTGTTGTGGAGTATGAGTGGTCAGCTGGAAATTATAAAGGAAAGCGGTCTCAGAGGAAATACTCCCAGTTACCTCATATGTTAGAACCTAAATGCTAAGCTAGGAACGAAATAAGTTACATTCATTCGAAGGGCTCACTACATGGAATCACTAGATAATTCATTATTTATCCCCCAAACGACCGTGTTGCTCTTTCTCCATATTATACAGAAAGTAGGACACATCTCCAGCTTAGAGGCAATTACTCCCTTCGGATATCTCTTGAGACTTTTGCCTGCCTCAACCCCCACCTTCAAGTCATCGATAATAATACCTACCTCATAACCATCCCTACAGTAATAGATCTCGCAATCTCTAGTAAAGATGCCCCTGTACCAACCATTGATATAAAGCCTCGATCCCCACATTCCCCCTGAGGTGATAGAAGGCCCGGGAATGAAGGAATCCTGAAGAACACCTTCTTCTCCTTTCTGAAACCAACCTTCCTCCCAAGCTTCCAGTAGACTGTACCTACTATGACAAACTCTAAAAGTTCGAGATAATCCCTGACTGCCACATGAGATATCCCTATTTTCTTTCTGCTTGATTAACTTTCCCTAATCGAAATAGTGAGTGCTTTAGAATTCCTGTTTTGGTTATTAGAGATAGAAGTTCGATCCGCTTTTATACATTTATGTAATCATCGGTATCTCTGCTCCATAATAACTTCATATAATCTCCCTTTCTACCGAGATAGAGAAGAGTAACTTCATCTCCTGTCTTATAGGTCCATACCTCAACCTCTCCTCTAGCCTCTATGACA
>JAGGTZ010000118.1 GCA_021158805.1 Thermoproteota archaeon
CTACCAGCAGGGTAGAGATTAAAGAGGCTCTTTACAGGGTATTTCGCCTGGAATTCCCAAGGGGTACTAGGAAGGTCATACTGCCATTTTTCTTAGCTAGCCTTTCCTTATCTACGTTCTATGCGGCCTTCTCAATAAAAGTCTATGAAGCATCTTCTAGATCAAATACACTACTTGGAGTTCTAGTATCCTTGGCTGGCTTATTCTCTACAGTATTAGGTCCCATTTATGGGAAGCTCGTCGATAGACTGGGAGGGAAGAGGTCCTTCGCTATATCGTGTATCATTTACTCCCTATACTTCCTCGCAGGAGTAATTGCAAGCGACATACTCATACTAGCTATCTTGATGGTCTTACCCCTCTTTCCCCTACATTACACATCTAGAAATGCGCTTGCCATGGAATTACTACCAGAGGAGAAGGCTTCAGCCGTATCCGTTCCCAGCTCCCTTGGATCAATAGCAGAGGCCACAGGTAACTACATAAGTGGGGTTACTATGACATTTGTTGGCCCCTCAGGGACCATGCTATTGGGCCCTCTGCTGAGCATTACAGCCGTGCTGATTCTCTTAGTGAGAAAGCCGGTGGGATAATGCTTATATCGCAGTTTTAGACTATCTCACATAGACTCTATCGTGATCGCATTAATCTTCTTACAGTGAGAGTACCTAGAGAAGGATAGATTTATTATGGGGTTTTCGGGGAGGTGACTACTGGAGATTCGTTTGATAACTAATACAGGCTACAACAGGTCTCATGGGTAGGAGGCGGGCTTCATGAAGGTTCTACTAGTAAACCCACCTACAGAATCCGATATTAAGAGGGTTTTAGGGATCGCCGGACCCCCATTAGGGTTAGCTTACCTAGCATCCATCGCTAGGGAAATGGGACATGAAGTAGAGATCTTAGATGCATCAGCGGAGGGTCTGACATTTGAGGAGGTAAGAGCTAGAATAAGAAGGTCATATCCGGACGTTATAGGAATAACTGCTACAACTCCCATGATCTACGACGCGTATAAAGTAGCAAAGATCTCTAAAGACGTGAATGACAATTCCATCACACTGATTGGAGGCCCGCATGCAACCTTTCTCCCGGAGTTTACTCTCAGAGAATGTCCATATCTCGACATTGTAGTCAGAGGAGAAGGCGAAAGGACCTTCCAAGATCTCATGGATAAACTCCCACTTGTCCTAAGGGGCCGTAATACAAGAGTTCTCAAGGAAATCCTCGGAATATCGTATAGAGAGGGAGATAGGATTATTCATAACCCTCCAAGGCCGCTAATAGAGGATTTAGATAGTATTCCAATACCATCCTTTGATCTACTACCTTGGGATCTCTATAAGGCCGGAGAGTATAGGTATGGGGTCATAATGACATCTAGAGGATGCCCCTTCAACTGTATATTCTGCTCTTCCTCTCTTCAGTTTGGAAAGAGATGGAGAGGCCATAGCGTGAGGAGAGTCCTTGAAGAAATTAGGCTATTGCGTGAGGAGCTCGGTATTAAGGAGATAGAATTCTTGGACGATACTTTTACCCTCAATAGGAAGAGAGCCCGGCAAATAGCTAGAGAGCTCGTTAAGGAGGGACTAGATATCTCGTGGACCGCTTCTTCTAGGGTAAATACATTCGATACTGAAACAGCCAAGGCATTAAGGGAATCTGGAGCCCACACTATATATTTTGGCATAGAATCAGGTAGTCAGAGGATCCTCAATTTCATCGGAAAGGGTATCACCATAAATCAAGCTATTAAGGCCGTTAAGACAGCAGTTAGGGTCGGACTCAAGGTCCTCGGCTCGTTCATATTGGGATTTCCTATGGAGAGAAATGAGGACATTAAGAGGACTATAAGACTTGCAAATAGGTTAGATCTCGATTATGCTCAGTTCACAATTGCCACGCCATATCCTGGTACGAGATTGTGGTACTATACTCTGAGAAATAAATTATTGACAACTCTCAACTGGAGGAAATACACTACAACGCAAGTGGTCATGAGGAACCTGTATCTTACAGCTGACCAAATAAAGAAAGCCCTTCTCTGGGCCTATCTTTCCTTCTACCTAAGACCGAAGTACATTATAAGGGACTTCTTGGAGAGGAAGGGTTTCTTGATAAGGAAGGCCATACCAGCAGCAGTTAGATCTATTATACGTGGTAGTGGTAAGCCAACTACCTGTGCGGAGGAAATGAGGAGGGTAGAGGAGCTTTCACCCATACTGCTAAAGGAAAGTCCCGTTTAGCTTTCAAACTAATAAATAACGTACGATCACTGATCAGAGTTTCAGGGCCAGAGTGTGCCATGGGCTGGAGTATACCCTTAATTTATCTCCAACTTTGACCTCTACGTCAGGATCTAGCTCTATTATGAACTCCTCATCCCAAGCTACCGCTTGAATCATTTGAGAGTCTCCCAGGAAGGAGATATGGTACACCTGCACATCGAACATGTTATATCCTTCTTTGGGCTCTAGTGTAAATGATTCCGGCCTTATCATAACCAGTACTCTATCACCTTGGGAGATATCCAAGCTAGGGTGTGAAGATGTGGCTAATATCTCCTTATCATTAGTTTTCAGCCTTACCTTGAGCAGATCCTTCTCTGATCCAATGACTTCCCCCTCTAAGAAAGTCCCTTGCCCTATGAATCTAGCTACGAACTCATTCCTCGGGTTCTTGTATATCTCCTTAGGTGTTCCTACCTGCATTATCTTTCCTCTATTCATGACAGCTATCCTATCAGAAATGCTCATAGCTTCTTCCTGATCGTGTGTGACATAGATTGCTGTTATTCCAAGATCTCTCTGTAGCTTCTTTAGCTCAGCCCTCA
>JAGGTZ010000229.1 GCA_021158805.1 Thermoproteota archaeon
AGCTCTTGGGTCCACTATGACAACCCAGAGGCCGCAACTGAGAAAGCGAAGGACATGATAAGGATGGCCGTTGCTAGGGCGAGGAATCTCGAGCCCTTAGAGAAGATGCGTGGAGAAGTTAAACAGCAGGCATTAGTGGTTGGTGGAGGGATAGCTGGTCTCACATCGGCGTTAGATCTAGCAGAAAGGGGATTCGAAGTTCATATCGTGGAGAAAAGACCTGTTCTTGGCGGTCACGCCGCTAGAATGGGTCAGCTAAATGTAGAGGGCAGGAAGATAGCTGGTAAGGATCTTGTCAACTATCTAGTGGAGAAGATAAAGGATAACCCGAACATACACATATACACTAATGCTGAAGTAAGTAAAGTGGATGGATCAATAGGAAACTTCACTATTAAGGTCAAGATAAAGCCGAGATACGTCAATGACAAATGCACGTTATGCAATAAATGCGTTGAAGTTTGCCCTGTGACCGCTCCGAATGAGTACGAATACGGAATTAGTGAGAGGAAAGCTATATTCTTACCGTTTGATGGGGCTTATCCGAGCCAGTACATAATAGATCCAGAGACATGCACTTTCTGTGGTAAATGCGTTGAAGTTTGCCCAGAGAATGCAATTAACTTAGATGAGAAGGAGAAGGAAATTACAATAGAGGTAGGTGGAATAATACTCGCCACGGGACATGATCCATACGAGCCTCCCATCGGTGAGTACGGCTATGGCCTATCTCCGAAGGTCATAACATTGCATCAGCTGAAGAGGCTTCTCAGTGAGGATGGCCCGACGAAGGGAGAGCTCATAATTGATGGAAAGAGACCGAAAAACATAGTATTCATCTCATGTGTGGGATCGCTAGGAACTACTCCTAACGCGAACCAGTATTGCTCAAGGATGTGTTGCTCTGCCTCCCTGATCGAGGCGCTCCACATCAGAGAGAAGTACCCAGATGCTCAGGTGTTCTTCGTCCACAAAGACGTTAGAACATATGGAAAGGATGAGAGCCTATATTGGAAGGCCATAGATAACCTAGTGAAGTTTGTCCGATTTGAGGAAAGCCCCAAGGTCACAGTAGATAAAGATGAGGTTAAGGTAGAGGTGAAGGAATCAACTATACAGGAGAGACTGGTGATTCCCGCTGATCTCGTTGTTCTAGTGACAGGAATGGTACCTCCAAAGGAGATAGAGAACCTTAGGAGCCTATTTAAGGTAGGATGTGGTGGAGATGGCTTCTTAAAGGAGGCCCACCTTAAGCTCAATCCAGTGGAATCTCTCACAGGTGGTATATACTTAGCAGGCACAGCTACAGGTCCCAAGAGCATAGCAGAGAGCATCGTCGCTGGAAGCGCGGCTGCTGCGAAGGCAGCGTCTTTACTTAGCAAGGATACAATAGAAGTAGAGCCAATAGTGGCTGTAGTGGATGAGGACAAGTGCTCTGGTTGTGGGATCTGTGTCTCAATATGCCCGTATGGAGCGATCTCCTTAGAGAAGAGAGAGGATGGAACTAGGGTATCTAAGGTGGATCCAATGCTATGCCAAGGATGTGGGACCTGTGGTGCGGCATGCCCGTCAGCGGCGATACAGCAGAACAGCTACAAGGATAAGCAGATCATACCCCAGATATTAGCTGTGTTTGAGAGGTGAGGTGTGGAATATGAGTGATGGAGATGGGTTTGAACCTACCATTGTAGTTTTTGCATGCCATTGGTGTACATATCAAGCGATAAATCTGGCCGGCACTAGTAGGATGAAGTACCCGCCGAACGTACGTGTCATCAGAGTGATGTGCTCCGGGAGAGTAGATCCGCAGTTTGTCATTGAGGCATTCAAGAACGGCGCAGATGGTGTACTGGTAGCTGGTTGCCATCCTGGCGACTGCCACTACGTAAATGGAAACATGAAGACAATGAGGAGGACTGTCATGCTCGAAAAGCTACTTCAAGACATGGGAATAGAGAAAGAGAGATTCAGGAGGGAGTGGATATCTGCCGCTGAGGCGAAGAAGTGGGTAGAAGTTGTGACGGAGATGGTAGAACAGGTTAGGAAGCTCGGTCCCCTTAAGCTAGCGGAAAAAAGGGAGGTGGTGATGAATGAGTAAGCCCAAGGTAGCCCTCTACTGGTGCGCTAGCTGTGGAGGTTGTGAGGAGGCGACTGTAGACCTCACAGAGAGGCTCTTCGATCTGATAGAGGCTGTAGACATAGTGTTCTGGCCTATCGCCATGGACTTCAAGAGAGAAGATCTAGAGAAAATGGAAGATGGATCTATAGATATCGCCATCATAAATGGAGGTATTAGGCTCGAGGAGCATGAAGAAATGGTAAAACTCCTCAGAAGAAAATCTAAGATAGTAATCGCTTACGGAAGTTGCGCACACTTGGGAGGGATACCCGGACTCGCTAACGCATATCCGAGAGAGGAGATTCTGAAGTTTGCTTATGAAGAAGCTCCTACTGTGATAAACCCGGATAAAGTACGGCCTATGAAGAAGGTCACGATCGATGGGATGGAGTTCGAGCTTCCGGAATTCTTAGAATATCTCAAACCACTAGATGAAGTAATTGATGTAGACTATTACATACCAGGGTGCCCTCCAACTCCGGATCTGACTTGGGAGGCGATATCCAAACTACTCTCAGGCGAGATACCTCCAAAGGGTCATGTATTTGGCAGTGATAAGTCCCTCTGTCACGAGTGTCCTCTGAATGAAACTAAACCAGACGAGATAAGATTAGAAGAGCTGAAGAGGCCCCATCAGGTTATACTCGATAGAAGCAAGTGCTACCTCGCCCAAGGAGTACTATGTATGGGACCAGTGACCAGAGGAGGATGCGAAGCTCTATGCATCAAAGGAGGGATGCCATGCACCGGATGCTTCGGGCCTCTCGATGGAGTGTATAACCAAGGCGCGAAGGCCCTCTCCTTCTTGGCATCTGTCATAGATATTGAAGATGAGGAGAAGTATAGAGAGATGCTAGAAAAGCTGGGCTTCGATCCAATTGGCTGGTTCTTCCGCTATAGTCTCGCGAAAGGGATGATATATCGTAAGAAGGGGGATGGTGAGTAGGAATGAAGGAAATAGTTATAGATCCGATTACTCGTTTAGAAGGACACGGGAAGATAGTTATCAAGTTAGATGAGAATGGGGAAGTCCAAAAAGCGCTCTTACAGATACCTGAGCTCCGTGGCTTCGAGAAATTCTTGGTTGGGAGGACCGCAGAGGATGCTCCACAGATAACACCAAGGATATGCGGGGTATGTCCGTGGGCCCATCACATGGCCTCTACCAAGGCTTTAGATGACCTGTTCAAAGTAGATCCCCCTGAGCCTGCCAAGAAGATAAGGGAGTTCATATACAACGTTTTCATGTTAGAGGACCATGCCATCCACTTCTACGTACTTGCCGGCCCTGATTTCATCGTCGGACCTAAGGCTCCGAAGGAAGAGAGGAACCTTGTGGGTATCATTAAGAAGCTTGGTGTTGACTTAGTGAAAAACATAATAGTCACTAGGAAGAAGCTAAGGAACCTCGAACAGCTGTTAGGAGGTAAGATAACTCATCCTGTGATGGGGCTACCTGGTGGTGTCGCCAAGCCCCTATCTGAGGATGACTGGAAGATATGTTATGAAACCTCAAAGGAGGCACTAGAGTTCGCGAAGTTTACCTTAGAGACCTTCAAGAATGTTGTTCTTTCCAATGATGAGTACGTTGATCTCATCAAGTCAGATGCCTATACGCATAAGACATATTACATGGGTTTAGTTGATGAAAAGAATCAGGTGAACTTCTACGATGGAAAGATTAGGGTAGTGGATCCGGACGGCAACGAGTATGTGAAGTTCGATGCTAAGAACTATCTAGACCATATGGCTGAGCATGTCGAACCTTGGACGTACGTCAGGTTCACATATCTCAAAGGGGTTGGATGGAAGGGGTTCGTGGATGGAAAGGACAGTGGAATCTTCAGCGTCGCTCCCCTCGCTAGGCTGAATGCTGCCGATGGGATGGCGACTCCCATGGCTCAGGAAGCATATAAAGAATTCTACGAAACTCTTGGAGGTAGGCCAGTACACCACACACTAGCTTTCCACTGGGCCCGAGTTATTGAGATGGTCTATGCTGCAGAGAGGATGATGGAACTCATAGAGGATCCAGATATAAAAGATCCAAATGTGAGAAAATTACCGGAAGCAACTCCAGATGTGGGTATTGGTGTTGTAGAAGCTCCCAGGGGTACCTTAATCCATCATTATGAGACGGATGGGAAGGGGATAATCAAGAAGGCTAACCTGATAGTAGCAACCCAGAATAACTCCGCCAGAATGGTCCTTTCCATAGAAAAAGCAGCTAAGTCCCTCATACATGGTGGTAAAGTAGACGATGGCATATTAAACATGATAGAGATGGCCTTTAGGGCATACGATCCATGCCACGCCTGCGCAACACATTCGCTACCGGGCTCAATGCCACTCATAGTTAGGATATATGACAAGGACGATAACCTGATTAAGGAGATCAGACGCGATTGATCTATTTACTTAATCACCTCTCCTCCTTTTTCTCCTGGTCAGCTTCTAGGGTAGGAGCCTTACATGAGGATACTCGTTCTGGCCCTTGGAAATGATATACTCGGTGATGATGCTGTTGGCCTTCTGGTAGCCGATAAACTGGAGAGACTCCTTCCAGAGGAGCTGAGAAGCAGAGTAGACATAGTAAAATCGTCGCAAGCCGGTTTCTATCTCTTGGACTACTTCCTCATGGGACATGATAGGGTAATCGTGGTCGACTCGATAATTGGGCCCGAATCTGGCAAAATAGTAGAGATAGATCCAGACAGCCTTAAACCTGCCTCTGCACCTTCTCCACACTATAGTGGTCTCCCAGAAATATTCTCACTCCTAGAAAAGCTGAGTTCTCCCATACCTGACGTGGAAATTTATGCTATTACTATAAATGAACCCTATATCGGGGCGGATATCAGCGAGCCTGTGAAAGAAGCATCTGAGAAGTTGGCGAATATGCTAATCCTAAGGCTAAGGGAACTCCTCTTAGACTCACATGAATAAAGCTTTAAAGAGGAACTCTTGTTCAAGTAAGCGGATAGTCGGGGTGAATTGAGGATGCACGAGTGGACTCTTGCGGAGGCCATCGTAGAATCGCTTAATTCCTTCGTTGAGCAAAACGGCAGGAAGAAAGTGCTGGAGGTGGAGATCTTGTATGGTGAGATGATGGAATTAGATACCGACATTCTGAGCTATGCCATCGAGGAGCTAGTAAAGGGTACAGTCCTAGAGGGTGCAAAATTCTCATTAAAGGAGGAGAAGGCACTATTCAAATGCAACGCATGCGGAGCTACATGGGACTTTGAAACTGCCCATAAGATGCTATCTCACGAATTCGGAATTCTAGAGGAACCCTCGGGTGCGAGAGAGAGCCCCTTACACTTCATCCCAGACTTAGCTCAGGCTCTATTGAAATGCCCTCGATGTGGAAGTCGAGACTTCGAGGCAATCTCTGGGAAGGGGATAAGAGTAGCCAGGATGGTGTTAGGGAGATGACCATGGATAGAGATATACTCTTCGAGAGAGGAAGGAGAAACCTCTCAAGGATCGGAAGAATTATAACCATAGCTGCAGGTAAAGGAGGGGTTGGAAAGAGCGTAGTAGCTGCTTCCCTAGCTTTAACACTCGGCGAGAGAGGGAAAAATGTCGGACTTTTAGATCTAGATGTTCATGGACCATCTATCCCCGATATACTACATGCCAGAGGGGAGATTGTAGCTTCCAAGGAGGGCCTGAAACCGTTATCCGTGCACGGGATCAAAGTGATGTCCACGGGCATGCTCATCGGAGATAACCCATTGCCCACAAAAGGAGAGGATAAGAGAAATCTCATTTCCTTCTTAGTAGGTCTCACTAATTGGGGAAATCTAGATTACTTGATAATAGATCTTCCACCAGGTACAGGAGACGAGACCATCTGGGTCTTGAGGGCCCTTCGTGGACTTAAAAATGTGGGGGTCCTTGTGGTTACGACTCCATCAATCTTAGCAGTTTCTGTAGTCAGAAGATTACTTAGCATGCTAGAAGATGAGAAAATTAGGGTAATAGGGATAGTTGAGAATATGGCTTACTTTAACTGTGAGGGCAAGGTGTATAGGCCATTTGGAAGATTCAGTGAGGAATTGGTGAGGAGATTCAAGTTAAGGGTCATAGCCAGTCTTCCAATAGACCCTTCACTTGAGCAGACGATATACGATGGAGGGCTCCCCCATAGATCTTCAGAAGAGCTGAAGTCGGCATTCTATAGACTTTGCGATGTTGTGGAGTCTTCGTGGGGTGAATAAAATGTGCTTGGGAATTCCAGGTAGAGTAGTGAAGGTGGACGGTAATATCGCATTAGTAGATTTTGGAGGCATCACTAGAGAAGCCGATGCTTCTTTAGAAGATGTTAAGCCTGGAGACTATGTGCTAGTACATGTTGGAGTTATAATTTCAAAGTTAAGCCTTGAAGAGGCACAAGAGACTATAGAGATGATAAAGGAGCTGATAGAACAGTAGGTTAGGTGTCTAGCATGTCAAATTCCAATGATAACGTCATAAAACTTTCGCATGGATCCGGTGGAAAGGAGACTGCTCGGATAGTAAGTTCCCTAATACTTTCTCTACTAAGAGAAGACATGATGGCTGTTGAGGGGGGGATAGGCACAGATGAATTAGATGATGGGGCAGCAATTCCCATTGGCGACGGTAGGTATATCGTTGTATCGATCGACTCTTACACGGTAAACCCCCCTTTCTTCCCAGGAGGAAATTTAGGGAAGTTAGCTGCTAGTGGAACTATTAACGATGTCCTGATGATGGGAGGGAAGCCTATAGCAATGATGGATGCAGTCGTAGTAGAAGAAGGATCTCGGATGGAGGAGGTCAGGGAGATAGTTCGGAGCTTCATCGAAGTCCTGAGAGAAGAAGGAGTGAAGCTCATAGGAGGAGATTTTAAGGTCATGCCGAGAGGACAGCTTGACAGGTATGTAATCACGACCGTAGGAGTAGGAATAGCTGAGAAGTTAATAGTGGACTCGAATTTATCACCAGGAGACAAAATAATCGTCTCCGGGACCATAGGAGAACATGGTGCTGCCATTTTAGCAGCTCAAGAGAATTTCTCCGTGGAAGGAGAGCTAAAAAGTGACGTACAACCCCTAAAGCGCCTTATGCTAAGCTTAATAGAGGAATTCGGCCATGCGATACACGCAGCTCAAGATCCAACTAGGGGTGGGCTTGCTCAGACGCTTAATGAATGGGCATCTAAGACAGGTCACCTGATAACAGTAAATGAAGCAGAAATACCTATAAGAGATGAGGTGAAGGCATTTACCGAACTCCTTGGAGTTGATCCTCTGTCCCTCGCATGTGAGGGAAGAGTTGTGCTTGGAGTCTCGCCTGCTGATGCTGATGCCATACTTGACTCGATCAGGGAACTAGGATATAGGGATGCAGCAATAATAGGAGATGTAAAGAAAAGTGAGAAATATGGTGGAATGGTCGTACTAGAATCAGTAGCAGGGGGACTAAGGATATTGGAACCACCCTCAGGCACAATAGTCCCAAGAATATGTTAGTCGCACGATCTCTGGTTTAACCTCCATCATCTGCATTACTTTTCTGAAAATCTATTTGATCGTAGGGGGTTTAGTCTAGGTTTTTATTAAGATACTAATTAGCGTATAACGGTCCAAATACAAGAGAGGAGCACCATGTATTGCTCCTATCAGATAATACCGAGGACTGTAGCTTTTTATTGCAGTCACTGATTTCCGATCTGGATGAGTAGTAAGTCCTCCCTCACCATTAGAATATCGGGTATAGTACAGGGAGTCGGCTTTAGACCATTCATTTACAGGGCAGCGACTAAGTCAGGGGTTAAGGGATATGTAAGAAATATGGGTGGTAGTGAGGTAGAGGTAAGGATCGAGGGGGAGGTCGGCCAGATTTCAAATTTCTTAAAACTCCTCTTCTTAGAGAAGCCACCTCCTGCGAAATTAGAGAAAGTTGTAATAGAAGAAAGCCAATTTAATGGGTTTGATAGTTTTACAATACTTCCTAGTGGAAAGGATAAAAAGCTGTACTCCATGATTCCTCCTGATATCGCTGTATGTGATAGCTGTATAGAGGAGGTATACGACCCGTCAGATAGGCATTACATGTATGCCTTCAACAGCTGCGCATGGTGTGGTCCCAGGTTCTCCATGATGAGGGATGTACCTTATGATAGACAGAACACTTCCATGTATGATTTTCCACTGTGCAATGAATGTAGGAGGGAGTATGAGGATCCCAGTAACATTAGGAGGTTCCACGCTCAGGGTATATCCTGTCCGAAGTGTGGACCCAGCCTCTGGCTCGAGGACTCTGAAGGAAAGAGGATCTATGTAGAAGATCCCATCTTAGAGGTCGCTCGACTCATAGATTCCGGTGCTATCATAGCTCTGAAGGGATTAGGCGGGTACCATATCGCCTGCCTAGCTACCGATGACTCGGTCATACGAAAACTTAGGGAGAGGAAAAAGAGGCCTTACAAACCTTTCGCCCTCATGGCATTAGATCTCGATACAGTTGAGAGATACTTGGAGCTAAATGACATTGGGAGGATGGTACTAACTAGCCCAGAGAGACCCATACTCCTCTTACCTAAGAGGGAGAATTCTAGACTCTCCGATTTGATAGCCCCGGGCTTGGATACCATAGGAGTCATGCTTCCTTATACACCTCTTCACCATATGATCCTCAATGAGACTGAAGACAAGATACTGATCATGACAAGTGGAAACGAGCATAACAAACCCATGTGTACCAGCGTTGAGTGTGCTAGAAAGCGACTTTCTAAGATAGTGGACTACTTCCTCCACCATAATAGGGAGATAGTAAACAGGGTGGATGATAGCGTGGTCAGGTTCACAGCAGGCAGGTTAACTATGCTGAGAAGAGGTAGAGGCTATGCTCCAGCTTGGATAAGGCTTCCCTCTGAACTAGATAGACCTGTGATAGCATTCGGGGCGGAATTACAGACTGCGGGTGCTGTGGCCTTCTCCGATAAGGTGATCTTAACACAATTTATTGGAGATACAGATGAGCTAGAGAACCTAGAATTCTTGGAAAGGATGATATCTTTCTTTTCCAATGTATATCAGGTGAGCCCATCCGAGGCTATCTTAGTAGCTGATATGCATCCCCAATATGCAACAAGAGTCCTAGCTGAGAGATGGTCTGAAAACTACGGCTCTGATTTAGTATTGGTACAGCATCATCACGCCCATATTATCTCGGTTATGGCGGAGGCCAAGTTACCACCTGATTCCAAGGTTATGGGGATAGCAGTCGATGGACTTGGATATGGCGAAGATGGTACCTTCTGGGGAGGCGAGGTTCTCCTATCCAGCTATAGCTCATATAGGAGGATTGGTAGCCTAAGGGCCCAACCAATGCCCGGAGGCGATCTGGCTACTAGATATCCGGTGAGGATGCTAATAGGGATATTAAGTACCTTCATGTCGGATCCCGAGGTCATTGAGACCTTGGGTAAGCTTAATTTAATGGACAAATTACCTAGAGGTCCGAAAGAAGTTGAAATATCCCTCCTGCAGGCCAGAAAGCGCTCTCCACTTATTTCGAGTGCTGGGCGAGTGCTGGATGCAATTTCGGCTCTATTAGGTTTATGTTATGAGAGGACGTATGAAGGAGAGCCTGCCATGAGGTTAGAGGCTGCTGCATCAAAAGGTAGGCTTATAGATGGATTAGAAGCTCCGATAGTGAGTAAAGATGGTATAAAAATTGTAGATACGAGTAGATTGGTAGAATCTATGTTAGAGATATCTGGGGAAATAGAAGATCTGGCTTATACCTCAACATATCTGCTCGGCTTCTCTTTGGGGAAAATAGCCGTTGAATCTTCCTCTTCTCATGATATTGAATTCATTGCCGTGTCCGGAGGAGCTGCTGTCAATTCGATACTGATTAGGGGTATTGAGGATGCTGTAGGCACGGAAGGGTTAGATATCAGGCTTAACTATAAGGTCCCGCCGGGAGATGGCGGGATAGCTCTGGGTCAGGTCGCTTACCTACTAGAATAACAGCTTGAGAAGTTATTTGAGATCACATGGGGTCCAAGGGGTTTTCCTCGAATCGACGGCCTCTGTTATAGGGTAGTAGGGAACTCCGCTTCCCGTGCTCCACATGAAAGACTTAAAATCCATTCCCATTCCAGGTGGTGGAATGAAGGGAAATCCAAGTACTCTATTCAGGCAGAAGGAGCTAGCTATGGGGCTCTCTAAAGCAATCTCTAGAATCGCCTCAGAGTTAGAAGATGATGTTAAGATAATGAACTTCTGCGGAACTCATGAATGGACTATAACGCATTTCGGCCTAAGAACGCTCATGCCCAAGAATATTGAACTCGTTGCTGGGCCAGGTTGCCCCGTCTGTATAACCCCTGGTTACTATGTCGATACAGCTATCAGATTAGCCCTAGATGGAGTAAGGGTATTCGCATATGGCGATACATACAGACTTCCAGGGAGACCAAGGAGTGATGGACCCAAGACTTTGGAGGAAGCTAAGTCCAGAGGTGCAGATATTAGGATAGTTTACAGTGTACGGGATGCCATAAGAATAGCAAAAGCCGATGGTAGAGACTCGGTATTTCTAGCAGTGGGTTTCGAGACAACAGCCCCGGCTACGCTCTCTCCCCTAGTAAATGGCTCCGTGCCCGAAAACCTAACCTTCATAAATGTTCACAGGTTGACGCCTCCTATAATGAGATATGTCCTCGATAATTATCCTGAGTCCCCAATAAGAGGTGTGATAGCGCCTGGCCATGTTTCTACAATAACGGGCGCTAGCGCGTGGGAATTTGTACCGAAGGAATATGGGATCCCCATCATTGTCACTGGGTTCGAGCCGATAGATGTTCTTATAGCTATATTGGAAATTCTGAAGCAGTTAAAGGAGGGCAAACCTTCATTGGTGAATGAATATAGGAGAGCGGTCAGTTGGGAGGGTAACAGAAAAGCCCATAAGATGATCGAGGAGACTTGCGAGATAGTGGACTCTGGGTGGAGAGGGATTGGTTTCGTCCCAAAGAGCGGGCTAAGATTCAAGGGTAAGTTCAGGCGATTCGATTCTTTTGAAATTTATGGGATTCAAGAGCTGACTAAGGAGCTGTGGAGGGAAGATCTGTCGCCAGGATGTAGATGCGCCGAAATAACCTTAGGCATCGCTAAGCCAACAGATTGCCCAATGTTTATGAAAGGATGTACACCAGAATCTCCGTATGGGCCGTGTATGGTATCTTCAGAGGGTACGTGCTCCATATGGGCAAGATATGGGGGTGGAGTGATGCTAGAGGAAATAGCTGAGGATTTAGGTTTATCGTAACACCATAACCATTGTTTAGTAATACTTAATAAAAATCAAATTCTCAATGGCAGGGGGTAGCTTGCACATACCAGACGGCTTCCTAGACCCCATAATCTCCCTTTCGCTCTACGTGATAACTCTCATCGTAGTTATCTACAGCGCTAAAAGGTACTTCAGTGAGGATAAGGGCGATATCTCCTATCTTTCAGTCATTGCAGCCGCTATATTTGCTGCGCAGATGCTCAACTGGCCAATCCCAGGAGGAACCAGCGCCCATTTAGTCGCAGGAGCCCTGGCTGCTATGTTAATAGGTCCTTTTGGTGGATGCCTAGCGATGTTCATGAACTTAGTTGTCCAATGCCTCCTTATGGGAGATGGGGGAATCACAGCCTTAGGCGCTAATTCATTCAACATGGCGATCGTAGATGTGTTTGTAGGGTATGCCATTTACAGGCTGGCATTGAAGGCTCTCGGCGAGCAAAGAAGAATGATAGCTGCATTTTTAGGTGGATGGATTGGAATAGGCCTAGCCGCTACTGTTTGCGGCTTGGAAATAGGACTCTCCACTATTTGGATATCCAGTAGCAATCACAGTTCCAGTGATGGCTAGTTGGCACTTAGCCCTAGGGGTTATAGAGGGAATTGTAACAGCGTTTGTCGTTGGTTATCTAGCTAGGAGATCACCCAACCTTCTGTGGGGGTGATGAAGTGAGTAGAAAAGCCCTTATCTTAATATTGGTACTGGTATTGGTTAGCCCCCTCTTCGGAGTTATTGGATCGGAAATCGTGGGTTATCATGAGCCTCTAGACGTGGCTGCTGAGCTAATTGGTTTAAGTGAGTCGGAACCTGTCTGGCAAGGTGTACTTCCAGACTACACGGTCCCCGGACTGCCAGATGTAATAGGTTACATTATCGCTGGATTCGTAGGGGTAGGGATCCTCCTGTTACCAGCTATTCTCAGGGGTAAGGAATTTGGAGAAAGGAATTAAGAATGCCTTCATAGGAATTGGTGAGTCCCTAGGCGAGTGGCTATCATCTATAGACTCATCTAGGGGGACACTTAGGAGAGTTAATCCCGTAACGTCTCTCATAGGAACGATCGTGGCTGTTGGACCGGTCTCGTTTGCTAGAACACCCCTTCCAATAATTTTTGGTCTAGCCAGCTCATTTATACTGACGCTAGTCGTGAATAGAGAGTTGAACATCAGGGCCCTTAAGATCTCCC